>JANPBE010000683.1:0-1159 GCA_031430295.1 Phyllobacterium sp. | reverse complement strand
CGCTGCCAAGATTTTCTCAGCGCCGCCGTGCCATTCGCCGGTCTTTTGCGCTTCAACGCCGCTTAAATCATACATACCGACGCCCGCATGAGTATCAATCACGCGAAAGGCTTTGTCCTTTTGCTTCAAATACTCGACGATGCGTGTGACAATTATGTGCTTTGCAACATCGGCAAAGTTTCCGGCATGGTAGGCGTGGCGATAATTCATGCCCCGCTTTTTTCACACCATTGGCTCTATCGCAAGGCTGGATTTCAGTAACCAACGGTGCAAAGCCTAGCCGACATATAAAATCTTAATCGAGTCGTCATGCAATCAATCCCCGGCAATGTGTTGCTCATCGTCCTAGCCGGTGCGTTTCTCCACGCCAGTTGGAATGCACTCGTAAAATCAGATGGCGATAAGTTCCTGAATGCTGTGCTGATTATGGTGTTCGCCGCCCTCATCGCAGGCAGTGTTTTGCCATTCTTGGTGCAGCCCGCCCGTGAAAGCTGGCCATTTATTGCCACGTCTGCCGTCCTTCAGGCCATCTATGTCGTGCTCATCGCGAGGGCTTATAAATCCGGCGATATGAGCCTTGCCTATCCGCTGATGCGCGGATCAGCACCGCTTTTGGTGGCGCTGGTTAGCCTGCCATTGATAGGTGAGCCGCTGCCCGCATTGCGCTGGCTAGGTATATTGATTGTCTCGGGCGGCATTTTAACAATGGCGTGGGAATCGCTGCGCCGCAGCTCTTCCCATAAATCAACGCTCACCGCTGCTCTAACCAACGCCTGCTTCATCGCGGCCTATACCGTGACGGATGGCATAGGCGTTCGCAAATCAGACGCCGCCATTGCCTACACCCTGTGGATTTTTGTGCTGCACGCCGTGCCGCTGGTGGCATGGGCGCTGTATAAAACGCCAAACGAACTTGTAGCGCTGGTGAAAAAGCGCCCGCTGGCCGGTTTTCTGGGCGGCTTTGGAACCATCGGCTCTTATGGCGCGGCGCTTTGGGCGATGAGCCTCAATGTTCCGGTAGCTTCCGTGGCGGCATTGCGCGAAACCTCAATCCTGTTTGCTGCCGGAATATCCTTTGTCTTCTTGAAAGAGCATATCGGCAAATGGCGTCTGCTGGGCATCGCCTTTATCGTCTGCGGCGTCATCGTCATCCGGTTGA
>JANPBE010000682.1:0-3054 GCA_031430295.1 Phyllobacterium sp. | reverse complement strand
TCACCATGCCGGGCTCGGACTGAATGGCATCAAAGCCAATTGTCTCGCGCACTTTGCCTAAGACGGCCAGCGCCTTATCAATATCTGAGTTTGGCACGGTAAATGTCATATCGGTGCGCGAACCATCTTCGGAGATGTTCTGCACAATCATATCCACATTGATGTGCGCCTCAGCCAGCGGCCCGAAAATACCGGCGGCAACGCCCGGGCGATCCGCCACGCGGCGCAGCGACACTTGTGCTTCATCCTTGGCATAGGCAATGCCGGTAACAACTTCCTGTTCCAAAATTTCGTCCTCGTCGCAAATGAGTGTGCCGGGCGGGTTGAGAAGATCGCTCATGCCCGGTGCATCAGGATCTACAAATGACGAGCGCACAAAGGTGCGCACCTTATGAACCATCGCAAGTTCGACCGAGCGCACCTGCAGAACTTTTGCGCCCAAAGATGCCATTTCCAGCATTTCTTCAAACGACACTTTCGCCAAGCGCCGCGCCTTTGGCTCAATGCGCGGGTCCGTGGTGTAAACGCCGTCAACATCGGTATAAATATCGCAGCGGTCAGCTTTAACGGCAGCGGCAATCGCAACAGCGGACGTATCCGAACCACCACGGCCTAGTGTCGCGATGCGATTATCCGGCCCGATGCCTTGGAAACCCGCAACAACGGCCACTTGGCCCTCACCAAAGCGGCGGATAAGCTCAGAGCCGTCAATATCCAAAATACGCGCGGCACCATGGGCATTGTCGGTCTTGATCGGAATTTGCCAGCCCTGCCATGACCGGGCGTTGATGCCCATATCTTGCAGCGCGATGGCCAAAAGTCCCGATGTCACCTGCTCGCCGGAGGCCACAATCGCATCATACTCACGGGCATCGTGCAACACAGACGCCTCACGCGCCCAGCCAACCAGCTCATTGGTCTTGCCGGACATTGCCGAAACCACGACTGCAACTTCATGGCCCGCATCCACCTCGCGTTTCACATGGCGGGCGACATTCCTAATGCGTTCGATGTTGGCAACCGATGTGCCACCAAACTTCATTACGATACGTGCCATGGGAAATGCTTTCGTCTAAATAAACTGTTCAAGTGCGGCGGACCCTTAAACAAGAATGCGCGAAATCGCAATATTGCCGCGCACATCAATTCCGCGACCATTCGCATCTTGACTTGGGGACCATATCGCCCGACCTGTTGGCACTCAGGAGCCAAAAATGTCAGAACCCGCACGCACCACCATTGACCAAGCTGAAGTGGACCGTTTTTCCGCCATGGCCGCCGAATGGTGGAGCACGACCGGCAAATTCAAGCCGCTGCATAAGTTCAATCCCGTGCGGCTGAAATATATCCGCGAGCAGGTTGGCGAGACATTTGGTCTTGATGCCAAGGACATGCAGCCATTCAAGGGTCTGCGCTTTCTGGATATTGGCTGCGGCGGCGGGCTTTTGTCAGAGCCAATGGCGCGCCTCGGCGCAACCGTTGTCGGTGCGGACCCTTCGCCTGTGAACATCGAAGTCGCCAAAATCCACGCCGAACAAAGTGGGCTGACGATTGATTATCGGGCGCAGACGGCTGAGGACTTGGAAGCAGCAGGTGAAAAGTTTGATGTGATTTTGAACATGGAAGTGGTGGAACATGTCGCCGATGTGCCGCTGTTCATCGATGCCTGCGCCAAGATGCTGAAACCAGGCGGCCTGATGTTCATCGCTACCATTAACCGCACATTCAAAGCCCGCGCACTGGCAATATTTGCTGCCGAAGAAGTATTAAAATGGCTACCACGCGGCACGCATCAATATGAGAAGTTGGTGAGGCCGCAAGAGTTAGAAGCAGCGCTCCATGCGTCCGGCCTGACGCTGCTCGAAACCACCGGCGTGTTTTATAATCCCATCTTGGACAAGTGGGACAAATCCCGCGACACGGATGTGAACTATATGATGCTGGCAACGCGGGTGCGCGGGTAGTCACCGGTCCGGCTCGCTCCATGTTTCATTTGCCGTCTTTGCCCTGAAGTATCGCAACAAGATACCAAGTGCGACACCAACACCTATGGCCACCGTCAGATCAACCACCACAGTCAGCACCAAGGTCAGCAAAAGCAATAGCCTGTCAGCCCAAGGTTTGGCCATATAAGCGCGCCACTTATGCGGCTCGCTCATATTCCACGCGGTGAGCATCAAAAGCGCGGCAAGCGCTGGCATCGCAAGCCAGCCAGCGGCGCGGCAACCATCATCACGATGAGGATTGTGAAGGCATGGACAAGACCCGCCACAGGCGTTTGTCCGCCCGCCCTGATATTGGTGGCCGTGCGGGCAATCGCGCCCGTTACTGGCAACCCGCCAAACAGCGAAGAGGCAACATTGGCCACGCCTTGCGCGGTGAGTTCGGCATTGGGGCGGTGATGACCCTCAATCATCCGGTCAGCGACCATCGCCGACAGCAGTGATTCGACCCCTGCCAGAAACGCGATAACCAGCGCCGAAGGCGCAAGTTCAATCATCCGTGCCAAAGTCACCGCCGGAAATGTTGGCGCAGGCAATTGGCTGGGCAACTCACCGAAGCGCGAAAAAATCGTATCAACTGGCAACGTCATAAACGCAACAACTGCGGAGGTAGCTGCTACAGCAAAAATAAGTCCCGGCAGGCGCGGTGCCATGCGCCGCAGCGCAATGATGAGAACGAGCGTCACCAGTGCGATAACAAATGCCGAACGGTTAAACGTAGCCCGCGCCGCCCACAGCGCCTCCATTTTTGAGATGAACTCCGCTGGCACTTTGGCAATAGACAAGCCCATGAAATCCTTCAACTGGCTGGTAGCGATAATGATGCCGATGCCAATGGTAAACCCGTTCACCACTGCCTCAGGCACGTATTCGATCAAATTACCCGCTCTGAAATATCCGGCAACAATGAGGATTACCCCCGCCATCAGCGTCGCCAGCACCAGCCCGTCATAGCCGTGATTGGCAATCACACCGAATACCACAACGATAAATGCACCCGTCGGCCCGCCAATTTGCACACGGCTACCGCCAAGAAGTGAGATAAAAAACC
>JANPBE010000681.1:0-5374 GCA_031430295.1 Phyllobacterium sp. | reverse complement strand
GACCGAAGCTGGCCTTCGCCAATCGCGAACAAAATTGTTCCATGTTTCGCCATTTATCGGCATGAAAGCACGTTATGATTTTCGGCTATTGCCGCCAGCAGCGAACTTAAATTTCCGCATCATGGAGCACAATGAAAACGGACCTCTATTGTCCGCAACGTTTCATGCCAAAGCCGAACCGCTTACAAATAAAACGCTTGGTTTAGCACTTTTGCGTATCCCGTTTTTGGGCCTCAAAATTGTTGCTGGAATTCATTTTGAAGCTCTTCGCTTATGGTTGAAGGGCGCTAAATTCCATAGCAGTCCGAAGCCACCAGAGGCTTTCAGTATCGCCGACACGCCATCCCAATTGGCAGGAGACTAGCATGACCGTACAAGACCATAACGTGTTCCTGAAGACCAGCGACGCCATTCATGTGACCCATGAAAACCTAAGATCGATCGTGCGCGGCCTTCCTGCGAAGGCAAAAATTGCGCTGTCGGCGGCGGTCGGTTTGCCTAAGGGCTCGCTCATTATCCGCACTCCCGAGGGCCGCGTTTTGAAGGTCGGCGGACGCGCTGCTGGGCCAGATGCCGAGGTGCATTTGCACAATTGGAATTTACCTAAACGCGCCTTCTCGGAAGCCACAATTGGCGTTGCCGAAAGCTATATGGATGGTGACTGGTCCAGCCCGGATGTCACAACTTTCCTCGAACTGTTTCTCGTAAACGAAGACATGGGCAACCGGATGGCGGGCGGTGCCAGCTGGCTTTTGTCCACGTTCAATCGCATTCGCCATTGGCTGAACGAAAACAGCAAGTCTGGTTCCAAGCGCAATATCTCGGCGCATTATGATCTCGGCAATAAGTTTTACGATGAATGGCTCGACCCGAGCATGACCTATTCCTCTGCACTATTTGCCGATGGCGCTAATGATTTGGAATCGGCACAAGCGGCGAAGTATCGTGCACTGCTCAACGATTTGGGTGCCAAGAAGGGTGACCACATTTTAGAAATCGGCTGCGGCTGGGGCGGCTTTGCGCAGTTTGCGGCACAAGAATTCGGCTGCAAGGTTACCGGACTTACCATAAGCCAAGAGCAGTTTGATTATGCGACGGAGCGCATGAAAAAGAGTGGCGTCGCTGAACTTGTGGACATTAAATTCCAAGACTACCGCGACGAGAAAGGGCGCTACGATCACATCGCTTCGATCGAAATGTTTGAGGCTGTGGGCGAGAAATATTGGGCGTCTTATTATGAGATGTTGAAGCGCTGTTTGAAGCCGGGGGGCCGCGCAGGCATTCAGGTGATAACGATCAACCCTACCGCTTTTGAGACTTATCGCAAGAATCCGGATTTCATTCAGCGCTACGTGTTTCCGGGCGGCATGTTGCCAACGCCGCAACATTTAGCAGACCTTGGCGCGGCACAAAAACTACCGCTAATTAGCACACGCATTTTTGGTCAGGACTATGCCCGCACGCTGTCAGACTGGCGGTTGCGCTTTTGGGACGCGTGGCCACGCATTGCGAAACTCGGCTTTGATGACCGCTTCAAAAAGCTTTGGGAGTTTTATCTCTATTATTGCGAGGCGGGCTTTCGCTCTGAATATATTGATGTGCGGCAGGTAACATATCAGGGCTAGTCGCGTTTTTGACTGAAACGCGACGGTTTTCTGACCTTCAAAAAAACTAATCTGGCTCTATACTAATTCCAATCGCGGTAGCATTCTATGTGCTTCGCGTTCTCTTGTCCGCCGGATAACACAAAAAGGTCTTGCCCCATGAATGTTCACGCCCCGAAAAATGACTATTCGCACATTGTTGAGGCCGATAAGGCCCATGTCTGGCACCATTTGCAGCAGCACAAGAAGTTCGAGACGATTGATCCGCTGATTATCATCGAAGGCAAAGGCATTCGCGTGTGGAACCAAGCGGGGCGGGAACATTTGGATGCGGTTTCCGGCGGTGTTTGGACCGTAAATGTAGGCTATGGCCGCGTGAAAATTGCTGATGCGGTGCGCGATCAACTCGTCAAGCTCAACTACTTCGCCGGTGCGATGGGCACAATTCCCGGTGCGACCTTTGCCAAGATGCTGATTGATAAAATGCCTGGCATGAGCCGCGTTTATTATTCAAACTCCGGCTCTGAAGCCAATGAAAAGGCCTATAAAATTGTGCGCCAAATTTCGCACAATAAATATGGCGGCAAGAAGAGCAAGATTTTGTATCGCGACCGTGATTACCACGGCACAACGATTACTGCCCTCTCCTCCGGCGGTCAGCAAGAGCGGCGTATGCAGTATGGTCCGTTCACGCCGGGGTTTGTGGAGGTGCCGCACAATTTGGAGTATCGCTCGCAGTGGGGCGATGTTGAGGACTATGGCGTGCGCGCGGCCAACGCTATTGAAGACGTGATTTTGCGCGAGGGTGCAGACACTGTTGGCGGGCTCATCTTGGAACCAGTTGTGGCAGGCGGCGGCGTTATTACCCCTCCGAAAGGCTATTTCGAGCGCGTTCAGGAAATCTGCAAAAAGTACGAAATTCTACTCATTATTGACGAAGTGGTTTGCGGTGTGGGCCGCACGGGCACATGGTTTGGCTACCAGCAATTTGGCGTGCAGCCGGATATTGTGACGATGGCCAAGGGCGTGGCATCCGGCTATGCGGCGATTTCATGTACTGTTACGACCGAAGCCGTGTTCAACGAGTTCAAAGCCGACCCGACTGACCCGATGAGCTATTTCCGCGATATTTCGACATTTGGCGGCTGCACGGGCGGACCGGCGGCAGCGATTGCCAATATGGAAATTATCGAAGAAGAAAACCTACTCGGCAATGTCAATAAGATGGGCGACTATCTGATGGGCAAACTGCAAGATTTGAAGGGCAAGCACGATGTCATCGGCGACGTTCGCGGCATGGGTCTGTTCCAAGGTTTGGAATTAGTTTCCAACCGCGAGACCAAAGAGCCGCTGCCGGAAGCAATGGTGCAGGCAATCGTCGGCGATTGCATGGCAAATTCGGCCGTTATCATCGGCGCGACTAATCGCTCTATCAGCGGGTTTAACAACACGCTGTGCCTTAGCCCGGCATATATAGCGACGAAGAACGATATTGATGAGATAGTGACAGCAATTGATGGCGCGATAACGCGGAAGATGGCTGCGATTTAGGGCTACAAGTAACTACTGGATTTCCGTATAAACTCATGTTATCTTTTGAATGGGACGACCAAAAGAACCAATTAAACTTCAAGCGCCATGGTTTGGCGTTTGATGATGTGGTTGATTTTTTAGACGACCCGCATTTGATCGAGCGCTTGGATTTGCGTGAGGACTATGGCGAGGAGCGGATAATCGCCCATGCGATGATAAGAAGCCGAGTTTTTGTTATTGTTTACGTGGAGCGCGGTTCCAAACTCCGATTGATTTCAGCAAGGTACGCCACACGGGATGAAGCGAATGACTATTTCAAACGCAATGCGATCTGACGCAGAAAAAGAGCATTTATCCGAAAGCCCTTTGTCTATAGAGCAAATGGCGCAGATGCGCCCGTTGCCGTTTGTCGGCACTTTGCGTCGTCGACTGCGCTTCACCCAAGAGGAATTCTCGGTTCGGTTTGGCATCCCGCTAGGAACTTTGCGTGACTGGGAGCAAGGGCGCAGTGAGCCTGATGCCACCAGCCAAGCCTATTTGAAGGTGATAGCGGCGGATCCAGAACGTGTTGCCGTGGTGATTGCGAAGAAAGTCGCTTGATACTAACGTACTTCTAAACTCACCTCCCCACGCCTGCCTCTATCCCCTGCCCTGTCCTATCCACGACTTCGCGCAAGGCGAAGCTGGAGTGGATTTTTGTGACGTGCGGCATGGCTGACAGCCACGTTTTGTGGATGCGCTCATAGTCGGCGAGATCGCGCGCGGCTACGCGGACTAGATAGTCGTACTCGCCGGACATCAAATAGCAGACCAGCACATTGGGGCAGCGTTTTACGGCGGCTTCAAATTCGGCAAGCGTTTTTTCCGATTGGCCGGAAAGGCTCATGTGAACGATGACGGTGACGCTATGGCCGAGAGCGGCATTTGATATCTGCGCATGATAGCCGTTTATTGCACCGGATTTTTCTAAAATATCCAAACGCCGCGAACAGGCGGATTGCGACAGTCCGACGGCATCCGCCAACGTTGCATTCGACATGCGGCCATTTTTTTGCAGGTTTTTGAGAATTGAGAAATCTAACGCATCTAAGTCCATTAACCGTGCTTTCTTCGATTAAAGTAATAATTCACGCAATAATATGCGAAAAATTGTCTGAATGCCAGCCCACTTTGCAAGGACATGCGAACAGGGTTTGTGTAGCTTTAACACCAAGGAACATATCACATACGGAGCTTAAAATAATGCGCGTCGGTTGCCCTAAAGAAATCAAAAATCACGAATATCGTGTTGGCCTGACACCAGGTGCAGTGCGCGAATATGTTGCACATGGCCACGAAGTTTTAGTTGAAACCGGTGCTGGCCTCGGCATTGGTGCTGACGATCATGCTTATCAGGCAGCGGGCGCGAAAATCGCCAAGACCGCGGCTGATGTATTCGCCAAGTCAGATATGATTGTGAAAGTGAAGGAACCGCAGCCAGTCGAGTGGGCGCAGCTGCGCGAAGGCCAAATTCTGTACACTTACTTGCATCTGGCTCCAGACCCAGAACAGACGATGGGTCTATTGAAATCCGGCGTCACAGCCATCGCCTATGAAACTGTGACAGACGAGCGCGGCGGGCTGCCGTTGCTCGCACCAATGTCCGAGGTTGCGGGTCGCTTGTCCATTCAGGCTGCGGCGTTCTCCCTGCAAAAAGCCAATGGCGGTCGTGGTATTTTGCTCGGCGGCGTGCCGGGCGTTTTGCCTGCCAAAGTCGTGGTTCTTGGCGGCGGTGTTGTTGGTCTCCATGCAGCGAAAATGGCCGTTGGCCTTGGTGCGGATGTGACCATCTTGGACCGCTCTATTCCTCGTCTTCGCCAGCTTGATGATTTGTTCAATGGTCGTGTCCACACGCGCTACTCCACAATTGATGCGCTGGAAGAAGAAGTGTTCTCGGCAGATGCGGTTATCGGCGCGGTGCTTATTCCCGGTGCTGCGGCTCCTAAGCTCGTTACCCGCGAAATGCTTGGCGGTATGAAAAAGGGCGCTGTTATTGTTGACGTGGCGATTGACCAAGGCGGTTGCTTTGAAACATCACACGCCACGACCCACGCCGCGCCAACATTTGAAGTCGAGGGCATTATCCACTATTGCGTGGCCAATATGCCAGGCGCGGTGCCGATCACATCCGCTCACGCATTGAATAACGCAACGCTGCATTATGGCTTGCAGTTGGCTGATAAGGGCCTGCGTGCATT
>JANPBE010000680.1:0-5961 GCA_031430295.1 Phyllobacterium sp. | reverse complement strand
CCACAGGCCAGAACGCGCTCAATCAAGTCGAGATTTTCAAGAATATCGCGGGCGTCAATGGCCTTGTTATGACTAAACTCGATGGCACAGCCCGTGGCGGCATCCTTGTCGGCATCGCCGCCAAACATAAATTACCGGTCTATTTCATCGGCGTCGGCGAGCAGGTCGCCGACCTTGAACCATTTTCAGCCAAGGAATTCGCTTCGGCTATTGCAGGAATTGAATGATCTTAAACAGCATCAAGAAAACAAATGGCAAATTCTGAACAATTTTATGTAGATGCATATTCTTTATCATCATTTCATGTCGCGCCGATGTACAATGAAATAAAAATTTCAAACGGCGCAACTGCATTTCTGTATAAGAGAAATGAGAGGGCTTTTTTAATTTCAAATTGGCATGTATTTTCTGGAAGAAATAGATTTTCTGGACAACCTTTAAATACCAATGGTGCAATTCCCAATAAATTTGTTTTTCCAGTTATTCCAAGTTCAAAATACGTGAATGAAAATCCCGATTCAAATTTTTTACTCAAAACTCAAATTTCGATTAGCTATAATTTACTAAACGAATATGGAGAACCGAATTGGCAACAGCATGCCGTACATGGTCAAGAAATTGATATTGCAATTCTTGAAATAAATCCGCAACTACTTCTGGATTGCCGCCACCATTTTGCCAACTCATGCGTTGAGAAGTTTCCCAACCAAATGGGGACTGTAGGTGCTCAGGCGTTTGTCGTAGGTTTTCCACTAGCAATCTCTACGCTTGGCATATTACCCATTTGGAAGGGAGTAAGTATTGCGTCTGAGCGATTCGTACCTGATAAAAATGGAATCTTTAGATTTTTAATAGATGGCCTTGCCATGGAAGGCATGTCCGGAAGTCCTGTTTATCTAAGAAACACGCTAATTGGAGCAAAAACACTAATTGAAGGAAATGATCAAATTTTCCCATTTACAGAATTAGTTGGTGTGTATTCTGGTCGCCTAAAAGTGAGTGGAACTGATACCAACACATATCTAGGAGAAGTGTGGGATGTTTCCTATGTGGACGAAATAATCGATACCGGCATCAGAGGATCGTATGTCATCAAATAACAATCAACACAATCCAAATGCGGATCAACATGTTAACCCCGTACTCAAGCTCGCGCTTGAGCTTGGGCCACTTGTGGTGTTCTTCTTTGCCAATTCCAAAGGCACATGGCTGGCAACGAAAATTCCAGCGCTGGCCGACATCGGCGGACCGCTGTTCATCGCCACGCTGCTCTTCATGGTCGCCACTGCGATTGCGCTCACGGTCTCTTATGCCCTGACCAAAACCCTGCCAATCATGCCGCTGGTTTCCGGCGCGGTCGTGCTGGTGTTCGGCTCGCTCACGCTTTATTTGCAGGATGAAACCTTCATCAAAATGAAGCCCACAATCGTCAATTCGCTGTTCGGCATCATCCTGCTCGGCGGGCTCTATTTCGGCAAATCTCTGCTCGGCTATGTGTTTGGCGCGGCATTCAAACTGGATGCTGAAGGTTGGAAAATTTTGACACTACGCTGGGGTATTTTCTTTCTGGCACTAGCAATCATGAACGAAATCGTCTGGCGCAATGTCTCAACCGACAATTGGGTGGCCTTCAAGGTCTGGGGCACAATGCCGATAACACTGCTGTTCACGATGAGCCAAATGCCGTTGATTATGAAGCATAGTGTGGATGGGAAACAGTCTTAATCACTACGTCCTCCCATATTAACGAATTGAATGCGCGAGAGAATATTACATTCAGTAGTTGCTATCTTTGATGTTCCATTTATTGTGGATTTATGCCGCTTATCCAAATATTGCCAGACTACACTCGTGAATTTTCGCGATACATTGTCTATGTTGACGAGAGCGGCAGCCCCAATCTCAACGATATTGATTCAGAAAATCCGTTATTTACACTTGCGTTTTGCGTGTTCGAGAAAGACGCCTACATGCAGCGCATTGTGCCCTCGGTGCAGAAACTCAAATTTGATTTCTGGGGGCATGATGGCATCATTCTACACAGCTATGACATCCGCAAGGAGCGTGGCCCATTTGCCCTGCTTCGCGACGCATCAAATAGGCAGAGATTTCTTAGCGGGGTAAATTCTGTAGTTGGAGACGCGCCATTCACGCTAATTGCGGCTGTGATAAACAAACGTCGCCTTGTGCAAAATTACACTGCTCCGGCCGACCCATACGACATAGCCATGACTTTTTGCATGGAGCGGCTAGCTAGATTTCTGGACGAGAATGGACAAAGGCAAGCCGTTCAGCATGTGGTCGTTGAAAGGCGCGGAGAGCCGGCTGACTGCAGCTTGGAGCTCGCATTTCGGCGCATTTGTGATGGAGCCAACCAATATCGTGAAATGCCGCTTCTAAATATTATCTTTGCAGACAAAAAGCATAATTCCACAGGGTTGCAATTTTCTGATTTGGTTGCTTATCCCATAACAAGGCATACTCTTAAACCGGAGCAAGCTAATAGTGCCTTTAACATAGTGCAGACGAAATTCAGAAGCGGTCCTGCCGGTAGAATCAATGGTTTTGGGTTGAAAATATTTCCCTAAAAAGCGAAAGGCCCCAGTTTGCACTGAGGCCAAACGCCGACCGAGTAAGCCCAGTCCATTCACATCAATGTAAGTCTCAACGGGCTCATAGTCAAGAGAAGGTGAGCCACACTATCTCACCCTGCCAGCGCCCGCTCAACCACCGGCACTATCTCCTTCGCCACCGCATCAGCATCCAATGGCCCGACGTGCTTGTACAAAATCGCGCCATCCTTGCCGATAACATAAGTCTCCGGCACGCCGTAAACGCCCCAGTCTATGCCTGCACGGCCCGATACGTCTGCGCCGATGACGGCGTAGGGATTGCCAAATTCGCCAAGAAATCCGGCGGCGTTTTCAGGCTTGTCTTTGTAGTTCAGCCCCGCAAGCGTGAAGCGCTTGTCTTTGGCGAGTTCCATCAAGGTCGGATGTTCCTCGCGGCACGGCACGCACCATGATGCGAAGACATTGACCACCGTTACGCGCCCGATAAAGTCCGCGCTTTTGAGGCCAATACCTGTAGCATCAAGCGGCGGCAGATCAGTCAGCGGCGCTGCCTTGCCAATCAAGGCGGAGGGCAGGTCCGCACTGTTTTTACCTTGATAGAGCTGAAACGCGAACACGCCCGCCAGCGCGACGAACAGAATTATAGGCAGAAACGCCACCCACTTTATTTTGGATTTTTCAGACATCGGAGCGCCGCTTAATTCCCGCCGCTTCAAGCCGCGCCAGCTCTTTTAACCGTGCGCGGCGCTGCAACAGCAGCCCGCCGATCACTAAGACCAGCACAACAAATGCCACGCCATAAGAAGCGGCCACATAGCCGAAATTATGCGCTTCCATCACCGTGAACCCTTCGCGGCCAGTCGGCGCATCGCCGTAATCCGGCGCTGCCAAATCTCATTTTGCATAGCCATAATATGCAGTGTGAAAAACAGCAGTGTAAAGCCGATTGCCATCACCAACAGCGGCCAAAGCAGCGATGGGTCAATCGTCGGCCCGCCCACGCGGAACACGGCAGCAGGTTGGTGCAGCGTGTTCCACCAGTTCACGGAAAATTTGATAATCGGAATGTTGATAGCGCCAACAAGAACCAAGATCGCCACCGCGCGCGCGGATTGCGTCGGCTCTTCCATGGCGCGGGACAGCGCAATAACACCCAAATACATCAGGAACAAAATAAACATGGATGTCAGCCGCGCATCCCAGACCCAGTAAGTGCCCCACATCGGCTTGCCCCACAGAGAGCCTGTGACCAGCGCCAAAAATGTGAACGCCGCGCCAATGGGCGCTGCCGCTTTCAGCGCAACATCCGCCAGAGGATGTCGCCACACCAGCGTGCCAAGCGCCGCTGCGCTCATCACCACCCAGCACATCATCGAAAGCCAGGCAAATGGCACATGCACATACATAATGCGCACCGTGATGCCCTGCTGATAATCCTCTGGAGCTGCAAAACTCATATAGAGCCCCACAGCCAAAACCAGCGCGGAGAGCGCGGCCAGCCATGGCAGTAGCTTTGCCGAAAAGGCCAAGAACTTGGTCGGGTTGGCCAGCGCGGTGAGGCGGCCAAGGATGGTGGATGTTGTATCTGACATGATCCGAGTTATAGCCGCTGGATTGTGGCTTCGCAATTGCCCACCTAAAGTCAGGTCGAAATATCGCGGCTCAGCATTTGCGCGCGACGATGAGGCGGCCCGGTCGCTCCACTGCGCTCATATAGTTGAACGCTTTTATCTCTATGACTTGCCAGACCGAGGCCTGCTCCAGCCGCTTGATGTGCGCCTCGTAACCATCTTCGACAAAATGCGCGCCATTCATGAAAATCACAATCGGGCTGCCTGGCTCAACCAGCCGGATGATTTCCGGATAGCATTCCGGACCCAAATGTCCCGGCGCAAATGAGCCTGCGCAGACAGCCGCTTGATAAGCGCCGGTTTTGATCACCGTCTCTTTCATCATGTCGCCCAAAATGAGATTGCCATAGATCGTCCTCGGTCGCGCAATGTTCAGCATCTCGTCTGAAATATCGATGCCGTCTATATGGGTATATCCGGAAGCCTGTAGCTCTTGCCCCACAAGACCTGTGCCGCAACCGATATCAATGATGGAACTTGCCTTGTCCGGCAAAATTGCGGCCAGTGCGCCCGCCGCAATCAGATGGCCCGTATAACCAAGACCGCCAAGCAGGTCACTTTCGTAAGAGCGTGACCATTCGTCATAAAGCGGCTTGGTTGATAATCCTGTCGCCTCGTAAGTCGCGAGCCTATCGAGAATGGTGGATGGTTTGTCACTCATGCAGATAGCTCCAAAGTTGAGATTGACAGCTATTGCCTCAATGTGCCCTCAGCTGTTCTCCGCTGCCAGTTCTTTCAGTAGTCGCATGGCCTCGTCAATATGATGCACAGCCAGAAACAAATGGTCATGATAAAGCGCCGATACCGGATTAACGCCCATGCCAGCCGCCGCCAGCCTTGTTGTGATGGCGGCGAGAAACCCTACTGCTTCCAGCGATGAGTGGATTTGTAGAGTCACCATCCGGCAGTGAAATGTGGCGGGCAGGTCAAGAGCCTGCGCTTCTTCCTCTGTGATAATCAGCGTGCGCCCCTCGGTTTCCCGAAACGACATGATGGGGTCAACACCCGAGGGTAGCGGGTCATTGGCTGGCATGGTCACAAAAACAAAGACGCCCTCATTGAGCAGCGGCTTCATAGAGCCAAGCAGATTTTTCAGATTTGTTTCGCCAACAGCCATTTTACTCTTCGCCCTTCACCGCCAGTGCAGCCGCCATCGGACCCAATACCGCAAAGAACAAAGTCAAGGCGCACAATATCAGAAATGGTGCACCGTTTGTGCCGCTCGCCGCATCTTGTGTCGCGGCGACACCGAAGATCAAAACCGGAATGACCAGCGGCAAGATCAGCACCGATACGAGTAAGCCCCCTCGGGGAAGACTGACCGCAATGCCCGCACCTGCCGCGCCGATGAAACTAATGGCGGGTGTGCCAATGAGCAGCGTCAGAGCTGTGGCGGCAATGTTAGTGCCGTCCATGTTCATCAACAGGCCCAATACCGGAACCGCAATGACCAGCGGTAGCACTGTCGTCACCCAATGGCCCAGCACTTTCACAAACACCAGCAGGGCAACTGTCACCACATCGCGCCCGATCAGCATTTGGTCAAGTGAGCCATCTTCGCGGTCGGCCTGAAACAGGCGGTCGAGCCCCAGCAAGGAAGCCAGCAGCGCGCCGATCCACAAAATCGCCGGACCAATGCGCGCCAGCAATTTCAAATCCGGCCCGACGCCAAAGGGGATGACCGCCACCACGGCGAGAAAAAAGAGCAACCCCGTCAAAGCGCCAGAGCCGGAGCGCAGCGAGAGTTTCAGCTCGCG
>JANPBE010000679.1:0-2885 GCA_031430295.1 Phyllobacterium sp. | reverse complement strand
CAAAATAGCATTTGCAGCACTGGCGTTCATGTCGTTTACAGGATCAACAATGATAATCCGGTAGCCTTTTCCCGCCACGGTTCGCGATAGAAAGTGCCCGATCCGCTTGGTTTCTTCTATGGTCAATTGGGTTTTGTGCTTGCCGGTTTTCACATCCAAAGGCCGCGTCAAATGCAGCACCTGTGGGTGAACACCCAACACAATTTGGCGCATGTCAGCGCTGTCTGCGTCTTCTGGAAAATTAGCGGAAGCGTTAGAAAAGTCAGCGTTTTTAATAAGATAGCGTGCAAATAAAAACGCCAATGAGGCTTTACCGATGCCCGTCGGCCCAGCAAACAGCAGCGCATGGTGCATTTTGCCGGAGCGATAAAGATCAATCAGAAAACTAATCTGCGCGTCATGACCAAACACACGGGTCGCCTCAGAGGGCACCGGAAAGCCCGGCAGACTGTCATGGTTTTGCGGCACATCCAAATCACTCATGTGCCGTGCGCCTCGACATTAGCCAATCGCAAATTCACCAGCGCTAGTATGTCGCTCGCAATTTTCGCTTGATCTTGTGTTGCATCAATCACCACGCATCTATTCGGTTCACGCTCGGCAATGGTCAAGAACCCTTCGCGGCGCTTTTGATGCATCGCCACGGTCTCCTTTTCAAACCGATCCGCAGGCCCTGCCCGCCGAATTGCCGCACGTTTGAGACCTAAAGTGGGATCAATATCCATAATAATGGTAAGGTCAGGCACCATACCATCAATAGCAAGCTGTTGAAGTTGTTCAACAAAATCGTAATCAAGCGCACCACTCATGCCCTGATACACACGGCTGGAATCCGCAAAGCGATCACTAATCACAATTTTACCGGCAGCTACAGCAGGCCTTATCACCTGCTCGACATGGTCATTGCGTGATGTCGCAAAAAGAATAGCTTCCAATACAGGACCATAGGGCTCGGCCAAACCGCTCAAAATAACATGCCGAACAGCCTCCGCACCCGGCGATCCACCCGGTTCGCGCGTCATCACGACATCATGGCCAGAGGCACTCAAGGAGGCGGCAAGCATCGCCATTTGGGTGGACTTTCCAGCCCCCTCGCCCCCTTCAAATGTGATGAAATAACCAGTCACTCTTGTCTCTAATGCCCCAAATCCCGTGCACTTTTATGCATGTTTGGGGTATGCCCCATCCGGTAATTTTTAGCAAAAGTAGTTTTGATCAAACCCGAATTATTTGCTTGAAGCCGTTATCAAAGTGAGCGAATCCATCCTGTCGCCAGTTCACTAAGTGCACTTGTGGCGCGCTGAAACAGCGTTCCTTCTGGCACGTCATTGAGCGCAAACAGCGGCGTTTCTTGGCTGAGCGCTTCGCCAACATAGACCTTAAGTGTGCCTATTCGTTGACCTTTTTCGATTGGCGCCGTGATCGGCCCCATGTATGAAATTCGTGCTTTCAGCTTGTCCTTGTTGGCAGTCGGGATCAAAACTGCCACATCTTCCGGCGAGCCCAAAGGCACGCTTGATGCGGTTCCACCAAATACCGACGCATCTCCCATCGCTTCATTTTTTGAATAAATTGCTACGCGGGTAAATGCCGTTGCACCCCAATCCAGCAATTTGCGCGATTCCTCTGCACGTTCTCGTTCACTGGCCATCCCGCTCATCGCCACAAAAACCCGCATCCCATTACGCTCCACAGAGCCAACGATAGCGTATCCAGTTTCCTCGGTGAAACCGGTTTTCATCCCATCTGCGCCAATATCCATGGCCAATAATGGGTTGCGGTTGCGCTGTAGAATCTTGTTCCACGTAAAATCAGGTTCGGCAAATATCTTATAGTTTTCAGGGTATTCCTGCCAAATGTGCTTGGCGAGTAGTGCTAATTCCCGCATCGTCACTTGCTGCCCGGCGGCTGGCAATCCTGTTGAATTTTTGAATATGGATTTTATAAGTCCCAATTCTTTTGCCCGCTCATTCATCAAAGTGGCAAAACTGTCTTCTGATCCGGCAAAGCCCTCCGCAATAATAATGCAGGCATCATTCGCAGATTGAACGATTACGCCACGAACGAGATCTTGAAGCGGAATTACCGAACCTAGCTTGGCAAACATAGTCGATCCACCAGACGATGCACCACCCGTGCGCCAAGCATTTTCGCTGACCTTGAACGTATCGCTCATGGAGCGGTTACCGGTTTTTATTGCGTGAAATACGATTTCGGTTGTCATCAATTTAGCAAGTGATGCCGGCGGAATTGGTGCATCTGCATCTTTTTCAAACAAAACTGTGCCAGTTTGCGCATCAATCATAAATGCTGTTTTGGCTTTTGTTTCAAATAGTTGAGCGTTAGCGCGGGATGTCTGCCCGCAGCAGAACACAGCTATCAAGATATAAAAAAACGCTGCACGCGACATGACCATTCCCCGATCTGCCATCGTCTTATGGCATCAATTGCCGGTCTTCAACTCTGAGCTATGCAAATGGGAGGTAAGGAATATCTTTATCGCAATACAAAGGCGTCAACAAAACCATTCTTCCAAGCCGCACGTAACACATCGTCTGTTTTTTGGTTAGATTTTGCGATGGCGTAAACGTCAATACTGCCATCCTTAGCGGTCTCTGTTGTTACGCTAGCTAGCCCTGCCAACGAGGAAATGATTTTTTTCAAGTCGGACTTGGTATAGGTTCCGATAAGAATGCGCTCGGCGTTAACGCCTTGCTTCCATGACTTTATTGACGATTGCGAAAGACCCAACGCCGCAAACGCTGGCGCTGCTCTATTGGCGGCTGAAATGCGCGAATCCGCATAACCACTAAGCAAACTACCCTTCAAATTACCACCAGCACCCGGCGCGCAAAGCTCACCCAGTAGGCATTCCTGCGGGCGGT
>JANPBE010000678.1:0-1369 GCA_031430295.1 Phyllobacterium sp. | reverse complement strand
GAGGCGTCGCTGGCGAGATGCATGACGATGAGTTGTTGCAATATTTGTGCGCCGCCGGTCATGGCTTGCCCCCATCAGGAACCACTTGTGCCTCGCGTTTACGCCCTGCCAGTGCTCCTGTTTTGCCACAATCAACCGGCTGTTCTTTTTGTCCGATATCTGCCCAGCGCAATGCGCGTAGAATGCCATCCAGCGTTAATGTGAGTGCCAGTTTCATTACACGTCCTCCCGTGCTTGGCAGACCAGATAGCGGCTTGTGCTATCGAGATCGCTGACCAATTCAATGCGATATGTTTTAATCGCGCTCGCAAGTCGCTGGCCGGAGCGCACGTCGCTGCGAAAGCGCATGGTAATGCGATGCGCGGCTTCTGAAATCTGGCGCTGGCCCCACGCTTCCAAGCGCGGCGTCGCGGGTTCGAGGGCCGCCCATACCAGTGCCCGCTCGGTCCATGTTGTGACAAAGCCGCCGCTTCCGTCGGGTGTTTCTATCGGGTCTTGCAGGCTGAGCTGTATGCGCAAGTTTCCGGGGTCCATAAATTGCAGCTTCATGTCAAAGCTCCAATCGCCGGTAGCGGTCCATTATTCGGTCAAAGCCGTTCGGCCATAGAGCCGTTTGGCCCTCGCTTTCGCCTGCACCGCGATGCTCGTACCAGTGCGCAATCAACAGCAGCATCGCGCGTTTCAGCCCGTCCGGCACGTCAACTCCTGTCGCGCCATAACCGCAGCGGAAATCAATTTCGATGCCGTTGACTGACCTGCCCGGCGCGCTCGCAGCATCGGGCACGAGGAAGCGCGCGGGCGATGATATCTTATCGAGATTGCCGACGGGCGGTGTGATCGTTGTCGCCGCGCCTGCACCATCATAGACGGTGACGGCACTAACATATTGCACCGGAGAGCGGCGCAGGCGCACGATGCCAGAGCAAGGCCATGCGTCCAAATACAAGCGCCAATCTTGATTGATAAGCGCAATGCCAGCCGCTTCCTCCACCTCCTCGCGGGCGGATTTTATGAGGCCTGATATAAGCTCGTCTTCGCTCATTTCCGTGATGCGCAAGTGCGCCTTGGCTTCGCTCAAAGTAATAGGTTCCGCCGAGGGGGCGGTTATTCGTGTCATCACCATGTGCCACCTGAAATTTGATTTTGAAATGCAAACGGCCCCGGCGGGAGGTTGCCGGGGCCGTTTGTGTCCTGCCCGCTATCGCGGGGATGGATTTTAGGAAACGCTGAACTTCAATAGCTTAATCGCATTGAAATCCTGGACGCCGCCGCCGACACGCTTGGTCGTGTAGAACAGCACATAGGGCTTCGCCATGTACGGATCGCGGAGCACGGTGATGCCGGCGCGGCTACCTGGTGGTCGACCGCG
>JANPBE010000677.1:0-3030 GCA_031430295.1 Phyllobacterium sp. | reverse complement strand
GCCGCCAGCGCTACCATCAAGATTGGCTTGCGTTGCTTTTGGAACAATTCTACCAGCCCGCCCTTGCCCGTGGCATTCGCGGATTCGGATTTTTTCTTCAATATATCAGAGTCAGCAGCAGCAGCCTGGGCGGCGCGACGTGCAGCGGCAAGAAAGTCCGACTTTGCAGTGTCTTCGCTACCGTCAGCCTTGCTACGGCGCTCATCCCGCACACGCTTCATAATGGTGTTTAGGTCAGGCGTGGTTGCGCCCGGCTCAATTGGATTATTTGCGCCCGCTATTGTAGCGCCAGCGGCCACAATGGCACCGCCAACAGTTGCGGCCAATGACATGTCATCAAGAACTGGCTCAGATTTTGGCGCCGTCATACCTGCCAGTGGTGTATCAAACGACTTTTCTTGGCGGCGAAACGCCTTCGTCAGACCGGAGAACAAGCCACCCTTTTCCACGCCGTGCACACTGTCACGAACTTCGATACCAATCTCCGCAGCAGCGCTTGCCGCCGCCGCCGCCGCTTCGGCCGGACTGCGCAATGGTTGCTGTCCGCGCATACCGTTTGAATAGTTTTCATCGTCATAGGGCTCATCGGTCATGTCAGCAGCATCGAAGGATGGTGCCGTAAAACCAAGATCAAGTTTGGGTTCTGGCATCAGAACCGTAGGTTTTGGCTCCACATATGCTGGGAATTCTTGGCGGACCGGCACTTTGGCCATTTCAACCGTATTGAGCCGGTCAACAATTTTCAAAAGTGTGTCGTGAATGGCTTCAAAGGTCTTGGTGTTCCGCTCGTCCGATTTGCGGGCCAGAATATCAAGCGAGCGCAGATCGCTTGCCAGTTGAACGGCAGCTTCATTTTCCATGGAACCGGCAGGCGCAAGTTGGGCGGTGCGCAATACGTCTTCAGCCGCTGCACGCGCTGCATCAAGCATCGCGTCGTGATTTATAAGCAGCGACTTCTCGATCGCGGCAAGGCGGGGTGTCAATTCATTGAAGTTTTGCGACGGGGCCTGCGGCTGTGACAGTTGCTTGGAAAGATTGTGAACCTGTGCTTCTAGCCGCGTAATAGCTGCCGGGTCTTGGCCCGTAAGGTGCGAGCCGGTCTCGTTCAAACGCTTGGTTAGTTCATCAAAGCGCCGCTCAATGTTTGACGCAAACACGGGGTCAACACTTTGATCCGACTGTTTGGTCATAAGCTGGCGCGACAAATCGGAAAAACGCTGCTCAACAGCGCTTAGTATTTGTTCTGGATAATCATTCGGCGCCTGATCAACGCTGTGAATGCGGGATGAAAGCTCTTCAAGCCGGGATTCCAGCTCGGCCAGAATTGCATTATTTTCACGCCCGGCCTCTTTGTTGCTCTGTTCCAGGCGCGCGGCAATTTCAAATAGGCGATCTTCAAGCCCATTGGCAATGGTATTGGGATCAACCTTATCATTGTCCATGTTCGTCAGCTTGGAGGCGATAATCTCCATCTGCGAGGCCATGCGCACCATTTGCTCCATTGGCGCGCCGGACTTGCTGGCAAGCAAGTCCACCTGATCTGCGAGAACGTTGATACGCTCATGAACGCTCTGATCGGGCTTCATGTTCAAAAGATCATCGATACGGGCATTCAAATTGCCCAGACGCGCCTCAATACGATCTATTGACGCGTTGTCTTGACCGATTGGCTGCACGGACACGGACGATGCGACAATCGCTCGGGAAATTTCATCCAACCGGCCTTCAATTTGAATGAGTTGGCTGCCGTTAAACTCAGGGCTACGGCGTGACATTTGGTCGATTGCCGAGGCCAAAATGCGAATTTTCTCTTCAAGCGAAGTTAAAGAGAACGACTGCGGCAGGCTGCTGATTGAGCCTTGCAAATCTTCAATGCGCGACAAGAGTGCGCCGATTGCAGGGTCTTCCGCAAAGTTTGCGACCGGACGCTTTGCATATTGGTCCCAGCGGCTTTCGACCGAGCGCAACGTATCTTCGCGCGCTAGATTACCAATGCCGCTTTTAATAGCTTCAATTTCGTTGCGAAGCGCCATGCCCCAATCATCATTGCTGGTTTGTGGTAAATGGCGGATTTCGCTACGAAGCTGGTTTATTTCGTTCATTATGGCGTTCATTGAGCCGACGCTGGCTTCTTCCTGACGCACACGTTCGACTTGGCGTGTCAGGCGTCCAATATCAGAAGGGGCCTCATAATGGTCTGCCACTGTTCGGCGAGTTTCCTGCTGACGTGCCGGGCTTGCAACGTCGTTAGAAAGTTTGCGCATACGTTCTGAAATTTCATCGGCATATCTGTTCGTCGGCGCAGCTGCACGCGCATTCATACGCTGAAGCCGTTCCTCTATGCCGCCAATCGTAGCCTCCAAATCTTGCAAAGATGAGGATTGCGATGCTGTGCCCGGGCGACGATTGCGCCCTGCATTAAGAGAATCATAGATGCTGTTTCGCGTATTCATGTTCGACGCCCAGTCGTTTTTTGCTTCTCACTCAAGCGGTAAGTCTGAAAAAAGACGGGGTACAATCTAAGCCGAACCGGCTAACTAATTGTAATGTTTGCATTAAATTAAGAGCAAACAGAACCGCGCATTTCATCAGGCAGTTCGTGAACGACGCAAAACTTTACAGACACGGGATACCGTTGCCTTACATTTCGCGGAACGTGGTAAATAACCCGTTAACTCTTGCGTCTTGATCTGAACAATTCTGAAAAACCTGCAACAATTAGTGATTGCTCACCGATTGCGTTACCTCACGCGTTGCTATATTACCTTTACGTAAGAGAGAGGGTAGCCGGAGTGAATTTGAGTTCGCATCGGCTATTTCCTTGGCGGTCAGAGAGGCAATTATCCCCCACCGCTTATCACTGTCACACATGAGGTACATATTATGTCAGTTATGAACGCGGTTTTTACCGTTGATGAAGTTCTGGGCGCGGCAGATGCTGACGCACAGCAAAATGATCTAATGCGCATCGGTGATGTGTCTGAAATGTTTGCGGTTTCGCTGCGCACACTTCGATTCTATGAAGACAAA
>JANPBE010000676.1:0-5338 GCA_031430295.1 Phyllobacterium sp. | reverse complement strand
GCACTGAGCGGTGCAGCAGCGATGTGTCTTGCGTGACCATGCCAATATGCCCGCGCAGTGAGTCTTGACCCACCTTGGCAATGTCTTGGCCATCAATCGTGATGGCCCCGCCCTCAAGATCGTAAAACCGCAACAGCAAATTCACCAGCGTGGACTTACCAGCGCCTGAGCGCCCGACCAGCCCGATTTTCTCGCCAGCCTTGATGCTCAAATTGAGATCATCAAACAGACCGGCATCTTTGCCATAGTGGAATTTCACATGGTCAAAATGCACTGCGCCATGATCGACAATCAGCGGCTTGGCGCCTGCGATATCGGAAACCAAAACCGTCTTTGCCACAGTTTCCATCGAGTTTTGAATTGTACCAAAATTGCGCAATAAGCTGTTCAATTGCGTCATCATCCGGCCAAGCAACATGTTAAGCCGCAGCACCAATCCAAGCGCCACAGCAATTCCGCCCGTGGAGATTTGATTATTGAGCCAGAGGTCAACGGACACTATGGCAATGGCAGAAATCATAACGCCACTGGTCAGCCCCAGCGAAATGCGGATGCCAGAAAGCCCGCGCGTAAACGGCGTCATCGCTTGGATAAAACTATCCATGCCAGCGCGAATATAATCGTCATCGCGGGTCTGCGAGCCGAAAAGTTTGAGCGTCTGGATATTGGCATACCCATCCACCAGCCGCCCCTGCACGACCGAATTGGCTTCCGCGCTTTCCTTGGCAGACTTGCGCACCTTCGGCAGATAGTGCTGTGCCAAAAAACCAAACACGACAAGCCAGCCAACAACAATCAGCGCCAACCGCCAATCCAAACTGCCCACCAGTGCAATCGTCGAAAACGCATAAACAATCGAAAACCAGATGACCTGCAAAAGCGAGACCATAAAGTCGCCCGTCGCCTGCCCCGCTTGCCACACTTTGGAGGCCACGCGGCCGGCGAAATCATTCTGAAAAAAAGTGACGCTTTGCCGGGCAACCCGCTGATGCGCCTGCCAGCGCACCATGTTAAAAAAGCCCGGCACAATCGCCTGTTCTTCCACCAGCGCCGCCAATGCCGTAACCAGCGTGCGGGCAACCGTGATGGTGACCAGCATGAAGATGAGCTCGTTACCGTGGCTTTGCATCAGGCCCGCCCAACCTTGCGCACGGTCAAAGCTACCCAGTAAATCCACCAGCCGGCCGACAAACCAAAACAGCGCCGCCTCAATCAGCGCCACCAGCCCGCCCAGCACCAGCATAGCAAAAAACGCCAGCTTGGCTTGGCGCACGAAAAACCACATAAACGCGAAGGTCTTATGCGGAATTGTGCCCGTCGGCACACCTTGGAACGGGTCAATCCAGCTTTCAAACAGGCGGTAAATGCGGTTCACTCAGCCGCCTCCGCCGCTTCCAGCCCTAAAAACCCGCCGGACTGACGCTCCCAAAGATTCGCATAAATGCCGCCCTTGGCGATGAGCTGCGCATGGCTGCCATCTTCAACAATTTTGCCTTTGTTCAAAACAATCAACCTGTCTAACGCTGCAATCGTCGAAAGCCGGTGGGCAATCGCAATCACGGTTTTGCCCTCCATCAAGCGGAACAGGTTTTCTTGAATGGCCTGCTCCACTTCCGAATCGAGCGCAGAAGTTGCCTCATCCATGATGAGAATTGGGGCATCTTTAAGCATCACGCGGGCAATCGCGATACGCTGGCGCTGGCCGCCGGATAGCTTCACGCCGCGCTCACCGACATGGGCATCGTAGCCCGTGCGACCCTTTGGATCTTCAAGCCTAGCAACAAACTCCTGCGCTTCCGAGCGCTTAGCCGATTCCACCATATCCGCCTCAGACGCATCTGGCCGTCCATACAGAATATTATCCCGCACTGAGCGGTGCAGCAGCGATGTATCCTGCGTAATCATGCCAATGTGCGCGCGCAAACTATCCTGAGTGACGCCTGCAATATTCTGTCCGTCAATGGTAATGCTGCCGCCTTCCAGATCATAAAACCGCATAAGCAAATTCACCAAAGTGGACTTGCCCGCGCCGGAACGCCCGACCAGACCAATCTTCTCGCCCGGCTTAATCTTGAGGTTCAGTTTCTCAATAATGCCGCTGTCCTTGCCATAGTGGAAGGTCATGTCGTTGAAAGCGATAGCACCCTTGGGCACAGTCAGCTCCGGCGCATCCGGCGCATCTTGCACCAAGCGCGGCGCGGAGATGGACGTTATACCATCTTCCACCGTGCCGATATTTTCAAACAGCGCCGACACTTCCCACATGATCCACTGGCTCATGCCATGCAGGCGCAGCACCAGCGAAACCGGCACGGCCACCGCGCCAATCGTAATCGCATTCGCCAGCCAAAGCTGCACGCCAAGTGCGCCGATAGAAAACAGCAACAGGCAATTGATGCAATAAAGCACAAAGTGAAACAGCGTCACGTAGCGCATTTGTGCATGAACAGTGCCCAGAAATTCGCTCATGCCCTCACGGGCATAGGCTTCCTCGCGCTTGGAATGCGAGAACAATTTTACCGTCGCAATGTTGGTATAGCTGTCAACAATCCGCCCCGTCATCGTCGAGCGGGCATCAGCTTGCTTGGCACCCACTTGGCGCAGCTTTGGAATAAAATAACGTAGCAAAAAAATATAAAGCAGCAACCAAACAATCATCGGCACGGTAAAGCGCCAATCCAAGGTCGCCATCAAAACCAGAACGCCGATGAAATAGACGATCACATAATTGAGAACATCCAGCACCTTCATCACGCATTCGCGCACGGCCAGCGCCGTCTGCATCATCTTGGTGGCGACACGGCCCGCAAACTCATCCTGATAAAAGGCCATAGATTGGTTGAGCAAATAGCGATGCACCAGCCAGCGGATGCGCATCGGATAATTGCCCAAAAGTGTCTGGTGCATGAACAGCGAATGCAACAGCGAAACACCCGGCAATGCCACCAACACCACCAGCGAAATCATGGTCAAGCGCCAGCCTTCGTTAGACAAAAATGTCTCACGCGATTGCGATGACAGCCAATCCACCACGTTGCCCAAAAAGCCAAATAGGGTGACTTCGATGATAGCAATTAACGAAGTCAGCACCGCCATCGCCGCAATGGCCGGCCACGCGCCGCGTGTGTAGAACATGCAAAATGCTAGCAGCGTTTTTGGCGGCTCGGTAGGCTCCGCCACCGGAAACGCATCAAGTTGATCTTCAAACCATGAGAACATTATTGTATTTCCAAATTAATACCCGTGACCAAATGAGTGCTATCCCTTGGGAAGACGTCATTCAGCGAGAGTGCTAGAGCAATAGCGCAAACCATGACCCAAAGGCCATGCGTAGCGACAAAAAGAATGATGGATATGCGCCGCAATTGCCGCAATTCAATCATATCAGGTGGACTATCCGGGAAATCCCGATTGAGAAATTTAAGAGCCATGAAAATAGTCTTTCGAACGATTGAGTTTATCAATCGCGGTTCAAACTATCTGGCTTGAAGAGGAGAAAAGCCGAAACGGAACCGCGTCAAATGCAACGAAGTGACTTCGCGTGCCAGAGGCTACAGGTTGGAAAATAAGTCATGTTGCGCCTCCTTTTTCGTTCGGGGTTGAAGACTGTGTGCTACGTAGCGCACTTGGCACGCATTGAAAAGCATCTCAATAATACTCCCGCCACTTGCTGAACAATTGTTGCGCAATTGCAACGGCACTTGTATCGAAAGCCGCATGACCCTTTGCATCGCGCTTTATCAGCCGGATATCCCCGGCAACACCGGCACCATCATCCGCACGGCGGCCTGTCTGGGCCTGATGGTGCACATCATAGAGCCCGCCGGATTTGACCTGTCAGACCGCGCCTTAAAACGCTCCGGCATGGATTATGTCGAGCAAGCCGCGCTCACACGCCATCTCAACTGGGAAACGTTTGACGCATGGCGCAAAGACGAAAGCCGCAGGCTCGTCCTCGCCTCCACCAAGGCCGCCACGCCCTACACAAAATTTGTTTTCCAGACCCAAGACATCTTATTGTTTGGTCGCGAGTCTTCCGGCGTTCCTGAAGCCATCCACAACAGCGCCGACCAGCGCATCATCGTGCCAATGGTAGAAGGCCGCCGCTCGCTCAATCTTGCCGTCTCGGTTGGCATGATAGCGGGGGAAGCCCTACGGCAAATATCCATTTCTTGAGCCATCATTTGGCGGGCACTAATATTTCCTGATAGGGAAATTCACAAATCGGGCCAGCCCCCGAATCAGAGGATTGTTTGATGGAAAAGCCAGACCTGCCGAATGTCCTGCCGGACAGGATCGAAGACAAAATGCGCGCTGCGAAAACGTGGTTCGAGGCACTACGCGATAGCATTTGTCATAGTCTCGAAAAGATCGAGGATGAGCTTGTCGGCCCATTATCGGACCAGCCAGCAGGCCGCTTTGAACGCACCCCGTGGAAGCGCCCCGGCGGTGAAGGCGGCGGCGGCACGATGTCGATTATGCATGGCCGCGTGTTTGAAAAGGCAGGCGTTCACACCTCCACGGTTCACGGCGAGTTCTCACCAGAGTTCCGCAAGCAGATTCCAGGTGCCGAAGAAAATCCGGGCTTCTGGGCCTCCGGCATTTCGCTCATCATCCATCCGCAAAACCCGAATGTGCCTGCCGTGCATATGAACACGCGCATGGTCGTTACGTCCACACAATGGTTCGGCGGCGGGGCGGACCTCACACCGGTTCTGGACGAGCGGCGCACGCAAACCGATCCGGACACAATAGCGTTTCACAAGGCCATGAAGTTCGTTTGTGACCGCCACAGCGTGGCAGATTACGACCGCTACAAAGCATGGTGCGACGAATATTTTTATCTCCCCCATCGCGATGAGCCACGCGGCGTCGGCGGCATTTTCTACGATTGGCTGCGCACCCCCGATCAAGATGGCGGCTGGGACGCTGATTTTACTTTCACCCAAGATGTCGGCCGGACCTTTGGCGTGGTCTATCCCCATCTCGTGCGCAAAAACTTTAACACCCCATGGACCGAAGAACAGCGAGATGAACAGCTAATCCGCCGTGGACGTTATGTGGAGTTCAACCTGCTCTATGATCGCGGAACTATCTTTGGCCTCAAAACCGGCGGCAATGTGGACTCGATTTTGTCCTCCATGCCGCCAATGGTTAAGTGGCCGTAGCTCCCTCTTCCCTTCTCCCCGCGTCTTGCGGGGAGAAGATGCCGACAGGCAGATGAGGGGCAGCGCCGAAGTTGGTTTTTCATGGAAACTCAGTGAAATCAAATCGCATCACTTATCGCTCGAACATTGGCGCTGCCCCTCATCCGACGCTTCGCGCCACCTTCTCCCCG
>JANPBE010000675.1:0-3523 GCA_031430295.1 Phyllobacterium sp. | reverse complement strand
AGCTTTAAGCGCGGGATGAGCCCCGGCATTGCTGCCGAATAGAGATAGACAACACGCAGCAATGCACCCAGCATTTTGGCGCGATCATACAGGCGTTGCGGAGCAAGCGTTCGCATCTCTGGAGACAAAGCATCATCAATCATGCCTTCATGGCGATAGAAGTTCGCCAGCGCCATATAGACTCGGCCCGGGTGGTCAATGCCGACAAATGCGCCGTGGGCGATAATATTCAGCGATTGCGCACCGCGATAATCCGGATGTGCACGCCAGCCAATATCGGCCAAAAGACAGGCCGCCTCGCGATAGCGCACCTCGTTTTCGGTTTCATCAATGCCAAGAATTTTCAAGGCTTCTCCGGTCCATTCAGCCAATTCCCGTGCATGCTGCGGCGAGCGGGAACGCAATGTAGAGAGCTCTTCTGCGGCTTCTAGCAGCGGGTCTTCCAACTGCTCCTCTTCGCTGAGCAACGAATAGAGATAGCCTTCGCGCACACCAAGTGCCGAAAACAACACGGATTTCGGGCGCATTTTCTGAATGACTTCGAGCAGAACAATCGCACCATAAGGCAGCAAGGATTGACGATTGCGCGAAACTGTCTCAATGCCGTCAATACCTGCCGCCTCGCCCTTGGCCACCTTGCGCAGAAACGGCACTGCCTCCGCATAGGGAATTTCATATTCGTGCATGACATGCAGCGGATAATGCGCCGCCCCCATGTGCAACTTGCCGAGATTTCGCCATGTGCCGCCGACAGCATAGAAAGCACGGTCCCTGCCCGCGTCTAACAACTCGGCGCGTTCAAGCTCCAATTTGGCAATTTTCTGTGCCTTCTCCAGCGAACCGCCCGCCATATCGGCAAGGCGTAATCCGCCTAACGGCAGCGTGATGCCGGTGCCAATCACACGTTCTTTGACATCAACCAACTCAAGACTACCGCCGCCCAAATCACCGGCGATGCCATCTGGCCGATGGAACGAGGAGATGATGCCCATGGCAGAAAAATATGCCTCTTCGCGACCGGATAGCACTTTTATCGAGACGCCTAATATCTCCTCCGCGGCACTGATAAATGCTGAGCCGTTTGAGGCCTCGCGGGCTGCGGCGGTTGCCAGCACATGCATGGTTTTTGCGCCAGCCTGCTGAGACAAAGCGCGGAAGCGTTTTAATGCCGCCAATGCGCCTTCAACGGCCTTTGGGTTTAAGCGCCCGGTATCTGCGATGCCCTTGCCCAGCCCGCAGAGAATCTTTTCGTTAAAGAGCACAGTGGGCGCACGAACCACGCCCTCATAAACCACAAGCCGTACAGAATTAGAGCCAATATCGACAACGGAAACCGGTTCGCGTCCTGTTAGTCGGCCTTGGGCTGCTTTATTCATGCGTTACTCAGCTTTCAGTTACACTCTTACCCCGCTTGGGCATCGAAAAGTCGCGCGGTGCGGATTTCTTTAATGATTGCCCCCTGCCGGAAAGGCTTGGGTTGGTCATAAAATATTCCTGTGCGTTAAAGGGCTCTTCGCCCTTGGCCTTCACGATACGGCGCGATGTTCCATCAGGCAGAACAGCGAAACTCTGTTCATTGTCAAGCAGGTTTGCAAGCATGATTTGCGAAAGCACCTGTTGATGCACAGTCGGATTGGTGATTGGAACCAAAACTTCCACGCGGCGATCAAGGTTTCGCGGCATCAAATCTGCTGAACCGACATATACAAACGCATCGTCCGACGGCAAGCCGCCGCCATTTCCGAAGCAATAAATTCGGCTGTGCTCCAAAAAGCGCCCCACGATGGACTTCACGCGGATGTTTTCAGAAAGGCCAGGCACTTGCGGGCGCAGGCAACACATGCCGCGGCACACAATGTCAATTTGTACGCCGTGGCCGCTCGCACCATAAAGCGCATCAATAATCTGTGCATCGACGAGTGAGTTCATTTTCAGCCAAATTTGCGATGGACGGCCAGCTTTCGCGTGTTCAACCTCCTCGGCAATGTGCTGAAGAATACGATTGCGCAATGAATAGGGCGAAAATGCAATACGCATCTCGTCAGTCGGCTCGGCGTAACCTGTGATGTAATTGAAAATCTGAGCCACATCTTTTGCAATGGCCGGATCGTCCGTAAACCATGACAAATCTGTGTAAATCTTCGCCGTATTCGGGTGATAGTTACCGGTGCCTATGTGGACATAATTGCGCAGCTTGCCGTCTTCACGCCGCACGACAGATGAGAGCTTGGCATGGGTTTTCAGTTCAATAAAGCCGAACACCACCTGCACCCCTGCCCGCTCTAAATCGCGCGCCCAGCGGATATTTGCTTCTTCATCAAAGCGGGCTTTGAGTTCCACCAGAGCGGTGACCGAAATACCGGCCTCGGCAGCTTCGATCAGCGCCCGTACAATAGGACTATCGTTTGAGGTACGGTAAAGCGTTTGCTTGATGGCAACGACATCCTTGTCGTGCGCGGCTTGCCGCAAAAACTGCACCACCACATCAAAACTCTCATACGGGTGATGAACGATCAAATCTTTCTCGCGAATGGCCGCGAAGCAGTCGCCGTGATGGTCGCGGATGCGCTCCGGAAAACGCGGCACATAGGGAATGAATTTAAGTTCAGGCCGGTCAATCGAAACGATCTGCGATAGCGTCGCCAACGCCAAGAAGCCCGGCAGAATTACCACGCGGGATTCGGATACTTCCAACTCGGCAGCCACAAAATTGCGCAGGGCTTCGGGCATGTCGCTATCAAATTCGATACGAACCACTGAGCCAAGACGGCGGCGCTTGAGCGCTGTTTCGAACAGGCGAACGAGATCTTCAGCTTCCTCTTCCACTTCAATATCCGAGTCGCGAATAACACGGAAAGTGCCTGCACCACGCACTTTGTAACCGGGGAATAGTTTGCTGATATGCAAGCTGACGATATCCTCCAGCGTAATGAAGCGGGCCTTTTTTCTATCCTCATCAGGCAAGCGTGAAAAGCGCGGCAGGGCGGTTGGCAGACGTAGCATCGCGGTCATCGGCTTTTTGCCAATGAGATGCGAAAGCTGGAGTGCCATCGTAAAGCCGAGGTTGGGAATAAACGGAAACGGATGCGCAGGATCAATAGACAGAGGTGTTAGAACCGGAAAAATGGTTTCAAGAAAATGGTCTTCCAGCCACTCCACATCCTTGTTAGATAGGGCATCTTGGCGAACAATTTCGATGCCGGACTTGGCCAACGCTGAGCGAAGCTCCGCCAAACATTGCTGCTGGTCTGATTGAAGTTTGGCAGATTCTGCTAGAACACGATCCAGTTGGTCTTGCGGCGTGCGCCCGTCATCGCTTCTAACCGTGATACCCTCGCGGACCTGACCGGCAAGCGCGGCAACACGCACCATGAAAAACTCATCCAAGTTTCCGGCGCAGATAGAGAGGAAACGCAAACGTTCTAAAAGCGGATGATTGGTGTTTTGACTTTCATCCAAAACGCGGTGATTGAATTGCAGCCACGAAAATTCGCGATTGATAAACCGCTCGGGGCTCGTTGCC
>JANPBE010000674.1:0-3407 GCA_031430295.1 Phyllobacterium sp. | reverse complement strand
ACTGGTTCGAATCCAGTCGGAATCACCATTTCACTTTTGAGCTTGACCCAAAAGCCGTTTTGGTGAGTCAACTAGAGTAATTTTCGAGAACCGGAGCGCAGCGTGCATTAAGTACATGTGCGCCGGAAACTCAGGCGATGGCTCTAGTTGGCGGCCAAAGCTACATTTGGGGTCAGACGCTCAGCGATACTTCAGCGAAATTTTTGTCCCACCCGGAATCGCCGTCACCGTCTGTCCGCGATAGCTCTTGCCCTGCCTGCCGATGACATAAGTGACGTATCCTTCAAACTGCTCGGTGTTACTCACCTGACGAATGATAGGCTTTGGCAGGTGCAGCGCCAGCGGGATTTCACAAGTCCAGTTAACGCCTTTGAACGCAACTTCCGTCCACTTGTTGCCCTTGACGATCAGCGGGGGATCGCCTTCAACCAAATCAAACTTCGGTCCCTGCACGGCTTTGACTGTGAAGTCCGGCGTGGTTGAATTGATGTAAAAGTTCACATATTCATTTGGCCCGACCTTGGTGTTCTCCACCTTAACAATGGAGCCAACTTCGCTACACGGCGCGGCGCGAGCGACCAAAGGCGCGGCCAGCACTGCCAAGCCTGCCACCAAAAAAGACATCCGGCATTTGCTCATTTTATAATCCCCCGTTCCGTTTCCGCCCCGGACACTGGCAGCTCTCAAAGACAAGTCAACCTCAAGACTTAACGCGGGTCAAATGAAAGCCGGACAGGTCTCCCCGTCCGGCTTGCACACATCGTTTACTTCATCAGCCGCATTCTTGAACCGCAGGATTACAGCGCGGCGCACCCGGACCGGGGTCACCGCCACCTTTCGGAGGTCTCGATGGTCCGCCATCGTTAAACAGATCAATGATGACGCCTGGATTGATGCAACGACCATTTAGCGGGTTTGGAACCAGCGGGAACGGGCATTGACGTCCTTGGGGCTTAATAACCTCAACGCATTTGTTGATCTTGGCGTTATACTTATATGGTGGGCGGCAGAATGGCTCCTTAGCCACGCATTTGCCAGTCTTCGGGTTGAACTGTTCGCCGCGCTTACACACCGGTGGAGGCGTATCGCAACGATTTTTCTTCACATTATAAGTCTGGCCCTTCTGACAAAGCGCCTCGCAGCGACCCCGGGCCGGATTGAACTTCGTGCCATTCTTGCAAATCGGCTCGATAGGAACGCAGCCCTTGCCCTTGATGAACTTAGACCCCTTGCCACAGCCACACGAAGCCGAGCTTGTCTTGCTCATATTGCGATAGAGGCAAACACAAGAGCCATCTTTGCCGGGTTGCGCGGTGATGCCATCGCATTTCGGCGCGACAACTTCAGGCACGCAGCCCTTGCCAGCCTTCAGCGTGAACGCCGCCTTGCACTGACAAGAGGTGTCAGAAGTTTGGTTCATGTTGTCGAAACGGCAACGGCAGAGATCGCCAGCTGGCGTCGCGGTCGCAGGATCGCAGACGAGTGGAGGTCGGGCAATTTTTAGTGTCGGTGCATTGATCGTGTGCTGGGCACAATATTGCCCCGTGTTGACTGCGCCACTGACATAACCCGCTGCTGCTGCAACTCCGTTCAAAGGTGAGCCAGCATTTGACAGTACGGCACTGACGCAGTTTTTGATTATACCAGTGGTACCTGCCGGAATGGTGACATTCACGTCAAACCCCACAGTGGTCGCCGTTGCGGGTTTGGGGACGCTACACGTAAACCCAACCGCCGTTGGCGAAGGCGTACATGTTGCACCTGTCACCGTAACAGTGGCTGGCCATGTCACCGCAGCACCATCGTCTGTCATCGCATCAGAGATTGCGATTGTGGTTGTGGCGGGCAAATCCGCAGGATTGATCAACACTGCCATCTTGTAATTACAAGTTTGCCCCGCATCGCATGTGCCTTCCGAAATGCTGCGTTTCTTTTCAGCCTTCATGATGCAGTAGGCTGGGCGAGTGGCAATTGGCGCAGCGCAAGGGTCCGTATAAACGGTCTGCTTGACCACATATATTTGGAAAGATGCGCTGGCTTCATCAGCCTCGACTACTGGTCCAGTGATAGGGCTGGCCATATTTCCGGCGATAGACTGGCTATCACCTGTCGCCGTTTTCACTTGAGCATAGTTTGGTACTGTCCAAGACTTTGTAGTCGTATGATCGTGTGTTCCCGAGTAGGCGGACTTAAACTGCATGGTCGCTGTCTGTCCGGGGTTCAATGTTGGTATCGTCCACGATAGTGTCGAGCCCGCAAACGCCGCTGTGCCAAGGCTTGGTGTCCCGACAATTGTCGGAGCGGCAAACGCAGCATCCGAAGGCATGCCAGATTGGATAACCGGCGAAAACACGTCTTCAACCATAATGCCTGTTACAGGCGTGGCAGAATTATTGGTCAGCGCCAGCTGAAACTGAACATTGCCCGTAACAACTTTGCTCGCCACATTTGCCGGAATGGTATCATAAATCATCCCGCTGGCGGATTTTTGTAAGTTAAGCGTGCCGCACATCTGGCGGCCAAGTTGCGTCATCAACGGACCAAGCGCCGCTTCATTAGCAACTTTTACGATGTCAGAATTGATTGAGCCACCCACTGTCCCACCAAATGTCGCCTCCAAATATCCCATGGAGGCTACAGGGCCAAAGCCAACCACCATGAGGCGTGAACCGCCCATGCGAATAGAATTGATCCATGGAGCAGCCTCATTGGCAGCCGTAACACTTGATGCCGGAGCAATCTCCGTGTTGCTTGCATCGTCATAGGCCGTTGGTTCGCCATCGGTTACGAACAATACAAACTTGGGTGTCGTAGCAATACCATTGGCTGTTTTCAGAGCATTATCCCAGTTTGTATAGCCACCTGTTGCCGCCCCTAATGCCGGGAGCGCGGGCGCACCCATCGTGATCTGCGGCAACACATTGACAGTTGGCGTCGCAGCCGGATGGTTTTTGCTGGCGAAGTACAGAACTTCCAGCTTTCCACCCTTATTTTTCATCGGCGTTATAAACGCGTCCAGTGCGCTTTTCACGGCTGACGGATTACCGATAGAGGCCGAACGGTCCACCACAAGCAGAACATCGGATTGACAAGTCAACGCCACAGGCGGTGGGCATGTACCCGTCATCATGCAATTGCCAACAATGGTTTGTGTTACTGCACAACCAGTGTTGTTGGCAGGCGTTGCATCAACGGAGGCTGGCGTGGACGCTGCCGGATAAACATCCGCCTTCGCGCAATTGGAATAGATAAGAGGCTCAGTCTTTGGGGCAATGGCTGGGGCCAAAGTGGCATTAAGCACCACGTCCGGCATGGTAAAACCAGCAGCAACAGGCATGGCGCCCGTGTCGGTGCAGGTCAAAGACCCCGGCCCTACCATCGACACTGGCAAGCAGGCCCAGTTCGTA
>JANPBE010000673.1:0-2800 GCA_031430295.1 Phyllobacterium sp. | reverse complement strand
CTTCGTTCCATCGGACGTCGGCAATCGATTCTTTGACATCTGTGCAGGCAGCCATGCCCTCACAGAGCATTCCTTGTTGGTATAGTAAAAGTTTTTCAGGCCCAGAACTGGCTGTTGATAGTGGATTTTGATTATACATCGAGTTTTGTCCTAGAACCAATTTCGTCTAACCGCATAAATAGACACATAACACTGGTCTTCGGGATCGCGCACGCCAGAGAAGACTTGTTTGCACGCCGCATTAAGTAGGTCTGGTGACCTTCACGTATGTAGATAGTGTAGGTGATCGCCAAGAATTCGCGGACTATTGTGCGGCCATGATTTTTGAGTTGGCCGTGCAATCAAAATGAACCGCACTGGGATTGCCGGAGGCTCCAATTCTTGAGAAGAAGGAGCCATTATGATCAATACCACAACCCCGAAGAAACGTCCCAACTATGCACCTGAGGTCCGGCAACGCGCGGTTCGCATGGTGCTGGATCACCAAGGTGATTACCCGTCGCGCTGGGCAGCGATAGAATCCATTGCCAAGAAGATCGGCTGTGCGTCGCAGTCTCTCCACGAATGGGTGAGGAAGAGCGAGGTCGACAGCGGCAAACGGGCCGGTATGACAACGGACATGGCGGAGAAGATGAAGGCCTTGGAACGTGAGAACCGGGAGCTTCGCCAGGCCAATGAGATATTGCGTAAAGCATCTGCTTATTTTGCCCAGGCGGAGCTCGACCGCCCGTTCAAGAGATGATCGAGTTCATTGATGATCATCGTGAGGATCATGAGGTCGAGCCGATCTGCAACATTTTGTCGATTGCCTCTTCCACCTATCACAACCATGTCGTCAAGCGCGCCGATCAGGGAAAGCTTTCGGTTTGGGCGAAAAGAGACATGGCTTTGAAGCCTGAGATTACTCGTGTCTTCAAAGAGAACTTTGCAGTCTATGGTGTTCGCAAAGTCTGGCGACGGTTGAAGCGCGAGACGTTTGAAGTGGCCCCGTGCACAGTGGAGAAATTGATGCAAAACATGGGATTACGGGCGTTATTGGTGGCAAACCTATACACAACACCCTGGCGGATAAAGAAGCCGATTGCCCGCTTGATCACGTCAATTGCCAGTTCTCTATGTACCTGTTCGCAACAGGCTGTGGATGTCGGACTTTACCTGTGTCTCGACTTGGGTAGGGATGATCTATGTGGCTTTCGTTGTTCATGTTTACGCCTGCTTCATCGTGGGCTTGCGGGTGAGACGAATCGCCCATGCAGGCTTTGCACTTGATGCGCGTGAACAAGGCCATTCACGATCGAAGGCTGTTCAGCAAATGGCGGCCTCATTGATCACCCTAATCGCGGCAGTCAGCTTCTCCGTCAAATATACAGAGCGCTTGGCGGAAGCTGGAATCCTACCTTCGGTAGGCAGTGTTGGTAACAGCTGATGACACCGCCTTGCAGGCCATCTTCGCAAGCTGGCGATTGGCGGCAAAGCCAATGGTGGAGGTGATGCAATGACCAACATTTTCTGAAATGGCAGCCTTGATGCGTGCGCTAAGGTCTATCGGATGGACCCGCCCCGCCTCATCTAAGCGGCATGTCAACTCGTCAATGGATTTAGCCGTATCAATCGGGATGACTGTTTCAATTTCTGAAAGTAAGGCGTTATGGGCGCGGCGGTAAAGGTCCGGCTTTTGGGGGACAAACACAATGTCCGGGCAAAGCCTCTTGGCGTCTTTGATCGGCATGACGTTTTTGACACCAAACGCTTTCGCCTCTCTTGAACAGGCAATAACTGCCGTTCTGTCTGTTCCTGCAAATGGCACAACACCTACCGGACGACCACGTAGGCGCTTGTCGCATTGCTGCTCAACGCTGGCAAAGAAGCCATCAAAATCGGGGTATAGCCGTTCGATAGTTGTCAGAAGGCGCACGGGCGCAATCTCCTGTGATATCACAAAAGTGAGGTTTGATTTTGATCGCGAATTATCGTTGTTCTGCAAATGTTCTGATTTGGAATCATTGTCAATTGAAAAGGACTAAAATCCTATTGCGATAAGTGACAAATTTTTGACTTTGGAGCCGTCGAGGCTGCAACCGATTCTGCTTAGGGGCGTCTGCTGCGCTGGCCTCGCCCCTGCCCTACTCTTGCGAGATAGATCATTACCAATGTCAGTTTGATTTCAAACTGGCTCAGTCAGACCTCTCCTTTTGGATAGTATTTTTCTCGACATCAAATACAACATTCTCGGTGGGGCATGGGAGGAAGAAATGACAGGTGATCGCCAAGAATTCGCAGACTGTTGCGCGGCTATGATTTTTGAGTTGGCTGTGAAATCACAGGAACATGATATGCCCGTGCTTGCGTATTTGCTCAGAATGGCAACCCATGAGCTGAACGATCTACGCTCAGGTCTTGCCGATACTGTGATCTCAAGTGATCAAGAATTGAATTTTGCCAAGGCTGTTTGATTTAGCCGAATTTGCAAATGCCATTTACACTGCAATGGCATCAATTATCATACGGCGATGCGCATCGGGGCGTGAACGGTCCCGTGTTCCGCAAGTTGCCGCGCTATGCTAACACTTCTTCGGTCCCGCTATTTCCCCGCTGCCGCATCCGTCGAGCGGTCCCGCGCTATAGCAGCGCTCCTGCGGTCAACAATGCTTGCTTAGATTAAGGGACCGGGAGGGCGCTGCCCTCCCCCCTTGCAAGCAGAAAATCGGTCTCCCCATGTTACGCTCCGTTTTACGTCGCTGCAACACCAGCACAAATCCGCAAGTGGATTTGTGCTGGCCGTGAACGGTGTGGATACCCC
>JANPBE010000672.1:0-8789 GCA_031430295.1 Phyllobacterium sp. | reverse complement strand
GTCTTCCGGCGGAGGTCGCTGCCAACTGGCGCACCCTCTCCACGGGGACAGTCGATATCGAATTTGGCTACTCCTGCATGGGGTATGAAATCGCCGGCGGTTGGGGCGCCCGCATTGCCCAAATGGAATCTGAAGCTGGGCAAGACACGATCATTTTCACGGGCGACGGCTCCTATATGATGATGAATTCTGACATTTATTCATCCGTACTCAACGGTAGAAAACTCATCATCATTGTTTGCGACAATGGCGGCTTTGCCGTAATCAACAAGCTGCAAAACAACACAGGCAACGTCTCGTTCAATAATTTGATTGCCGATTGTAATATCACAACAGAGCCATTCTCCGTTGACTTCGCCGCGCACGCCCGCGCTATGGGGGCAGCAGCGGAAGACGTTCATTCGATAGCGGATTTGGCAGATGCCTTCGCCCGAGCCAAATCGTCGGCGAAAACTTATGTCATCTGCCTTAAGGTTGACGCCTATGAGGGCTGGACCAAAGAGGGCCATACCTGGTGGGAAATCGGAACGCCATCCGTCTCGAACCGGTCTGAAGTTATGGAAGCCCATGCGCAGACTGAGCGCGGTCGTAGCCGACAGCGGGCGGGCATATAGACCATGTTTGAAAAATTGAAGAAGAACAATTTTCTCGTCATCGGCAGGGCCGGGATGGATTTATATGCCGACCCGCCGGGCACTGAGATTGAAGATGCGCAAAAATTCAGCGCCGCGCTGGGTGGTTCGGCAGCAAACATTGCTGTGGCGCTTGCCAAGCAAGGCGCGAAAGTCGCGTTGCTCACAGCCGTATCGAACGACGCTGTTGGGCGTTTCACACTGAAAGCACTTGGGTCATATGGGATCGATACGCGCCATATCAGCAGCATTGGCGGCGAGGCCCGAAACTCGCTTGCCGTAGTTGAGACCCGTGTCAAAAATTGCCAATCAGTCATTTACCGCAATGATGCCGCTGATTTTCAGGTGACGGCAGCGGACGTTGATGGCATCGACTTCACTAAGTTTGCCGCCGTTATCGTCACGGGTACAGCGCTCGCGCGTGAGCCTTCCCGCAGCGCCACATTCAAAGCGTTGCGCACAGCGCGCGAAACAGGATTGCTACTTATCATTGATGTTGACTACCGGCCCTACTCGTGGATTTCAAAGGCGGAAGCGCAAGCCACTTGTCTGGAAGCTGCCACCTTGTGCGACATCATTGTTGCCAATGACGAGGAATTCGCCGTGCTCGCTGGCGCTGAAGATGGCTTGGCTCTTGCTGAAGCCTTGTCGCGTCGGGCGGATCGCGTGGTGATTTACAAGCGCGGTGAAAAAGGCTGCACCACATTTGCTCAAGGGAGTCGCTTTGATACGCCGGTTTTTGCCGTCACGGCATTGAAGCCAACTGGCGCTGGCGACGGGTTTATGGGCGGCTTCATTTCCGGCCTAGCTGCTGGTGCATCACTGCCGGACGCCGTGCGGCGCGGCGCGGCGACTGCTGCGATTGTGGTGACGCGGGTGGGCTGCGCCCCTGCGATGCCCGACGCCGATGACGTTCACACATTCATGCAAAATGCTCACGTTTGAGGATATAAAGTTATGCACATCCCGCCGCACGATAACCACAACAGGCCCATCGTTGATATCGACGATGCACGCGTTCCACTGAACTATTTCAATATAGTGAAGTTGCTCGAGGGCCAATCATTTGAATATCAGGTTCCCGGCTACGAAACGGGCATTGTGCCTGCGACCGGAGCGCTTGATATCGAAATCGAAGGTGAATATTTTGCCGCTATTGGCCAGCGCAAGGTCGATGTATGGGACGGCGAACCGGAGGGTGTCTATGCGCCATCGGGGGCAAAGGTCCGGATAGTTTGTAGGTCGACAGAAGCGGAAGTCTTTGTTGCTGGCGCGCGGTTTGATGGAGAGCTCACGCCATTTGCCGTGCGCGCCTCGGATATCGACAATATCCAATATGGCTCGGACGAGACCAAGACACACCGCAAAATCAAACATATTTTTGGCACTAAATATCATGGTCGCGTGGGTCGTCTTCTGGTGTCGGAATTGTTCACCGTTGGCCAAGGCGGGTGGTCAGGCTTTCCGCCGCACAAGCATGATACGGATCGCTTGCCACTCGAAACGCGGCACGATGAGACCTATAATTTTCGCTTCCGCCCCAACCATGGCTTTGGCCTGCAACTGGTGCAACGCGAGGATGGCAAGGTGGGTGACGCTTATCATTTGATGGACCGCTCAACCGTGGTTCTCGAAAAGGGCTATCACCCTTGTGTCGCGGCACCGGGTTATGAGATGTATTATTTCACTATTTTGGGAGGCCTTAGCCAGCGTTCACTGGTGCAATATTTTCAGCCCACACATGCTTATCAAATTGAAACCATTCCCGGTATCAAAGACATGATTGCCAAGTTCAAATGACTATTGCCACGCTTAGCGACGTACTGATACGCGCCATGGCCGGCAACTACGCGGTCGCCGGATTGGTTGTCTTAGGCTGGGAGGATGCCAAAGCTTTTGTAGAGGCGGCGGAAGAGGCCAAACTGCCAGTGATTTTGCAAGCTGGGCCGGGATGCCGCAAACACACACCGGTTCCAATTTTAGGCAAGATGTTTCGCCATTTGGCAGAGCAGGCGAGCGTGCCGGTTGTTTGTCATATCGATCATGCCAGAACCGTTGATGAATGCCGCGAAGGCATTGACCATGGCTTCAGCTCGCTCATGATAGACGGCTCTATGTTTGAACTTGCCGCGAACATCGATCTCACAGCGCAAGTCGTCGCCTTGGCGCGCCCGCACAATATCTCAGTCGAAGGCGAAGTGGGCGTCGTCGGCTATGCCAACGGCGCGGCATCACTCAGCACCTCACCAAGTGATGCCGCAAGATTTGAACGAGAAACCCGGATTGATGCGCTGGCGATCTCCATTGGCAACCTGCACCTCCAAACCGAGCAAGTCGCGGAGATAAACATGGACGCGCTGCGCGCCATTGAGGCGCTTACGACGGTTCCGCTTGTGCTGCATGGCGGGAGCGGTATACCGAGTGCCACGCGGCAATATCTGGCCAGCCAGAGCCGGGTCAAGAAATTCAATATAGGAACCGAGCTGCGCATGGCTTTTGGCAAGGCACTGCGCCAGACACTAGATGATAAGCCAGACGAATTTGACAGAATCGCCCTGCTCACTTCCACGATGCCAGCGATGCGACAGACGGCGATGACTATTATGCGGGAGTTAGGCTCGACGCAGTGATGGCTTTCCGTGTTCTGGTAAAATGTCCCAAATTTGAAATCTCCAATGACCTCAGGTGCGCTAGATCTCGATCAGCATTGCCAAACACATCTCCATTTACTTCAAAGAGGGTATTCACGCCCAAAGGCTCATTTTTGTAAACCATTGATTAACCTTAATCAAAAATACCATAGTAAAGCAATATCATATTTAACTTTACCCATATGGGATGGTAGCAAAAGCATTGCCGATACTAATCTTGAGGCGGACCCTGTTCAATTTCGCTACATACCTCACCTGTTCTTCAGTGCTTCCAGCATTGGCCAGAGCGAGAATTTACCCTCCGCCGCCTTTGCAGTCAGTGCACGCAAATACCCTCCGGCAGATCTGATTTCATCAGCACGCTCCAAAATCGCGGCAATAACGATCGCAGCCCCGGTTTCGCCAAATGCCCGCCGCGCTTCCTCATAGGCATCCGGTGAAATTCCCAGCATCGAGCGCACAAGCGCTGCCGTTATGCTAACATCGCGCCAGTCATTGAGGCCATTTTTAGCGTAATCACTCAGTTGAGGGCAGCAGGACAGGAAATAGGCCAGCGGTATGGCACTGGTCCCGCGCGCGGCGCTTCCCTTCTGCTCGGGCGAGGCTTCATCCAGTTGACAGCTGTCAACTTCTGCCGCTCGCGCCTCTGCATTTTGCTTCCCCTCTCCTGCTTCACGGTTTTTACCATCGGTCCGCTTCTTTATTTGCTCATGGCTGTTATCAAAATTAATATCTGTATTTGAATTCTGAATATGGCGCTCAAAATCACCGTCATTGACGCTCGATTCTTGAAAGTTAGAAGATTTAATATCCTGTGCATCCATTTCCTGTCGGCTCAATGCGTTGAGATAATCGCTCTCTACTTCCGCCCGCAGGCGCACAAGGGCGTCCCGCACTACTGCCAGCGTTGCCGCTGGTGTGTCGCGTGGTTGGCGCACATAAAGCCGCATTAGCGCTTGTGCATGGCCCTGCCAGTCGCCCGTGCGGCCCTCTTCCACTGCCGCCTCGATAACCTTGCCAATGTCGCGTCCGTGGATGGTGATTTCACTGCGAAGCGACGTTCTCAGCCGTGTATCGGCTTTCACAATGTCACTCGCCTCAAAGATTTCAGCGGCTATCAGCGCCAGCGGTGCCAGATCAAAGCCGAAAGCCTCGCTGACTGTGCCGGTATCATCGCGGCGGCAATAGCGCTTCCCGTTGGCGCTATCGCGGCGCAAAATCATGTTTGCTTCCACCAGCGCCGCCAAATGGCGACGCAGCGTAGCAGGTGCCATGCCATTGGTACGGGCGGAAAGCTCGTTGTTGGACGGGAACACGATGAGATCGCGGGAAATATCCAGCTCTTTGCCAGGTAGCACGCTCACCAGAGCCTCAAGTACGGCAATCGTGCGGTCAGACAGGGCAAACCGCGCCCGCGCCTCGCCAAGGGCCCGTATGACCTTCCATTTGTCGGCAATACCTGAGTCATTGACCCCCTGCCCGCTGGTTACCAGCGATTCGCGCTTCAAACGCACCTTTTCTGTGAGGGAAAAAATGGCAGCACTCATCGGCGCGCCGCCAAACGGCGTCGTTGCAAAACTTGTTGTCATGATCGTCTTTTCTAGCCTTTTGGCAATAAAAAGCCGCGCCCAGAGTCATCGACTCTTGACAAGATTCGCTCGAAGTGATTCTTATGAATTGCTACATCACATAAGGGCTTCTGGAATGGCGACGTTCTGGAGGCCTTTTTTGTTGCCGTTTAGACTGGTCCTTTCTGGTTCGGGTTCACTAAATCAGGTCCGGCACGCACCCGCCGGGACAAAATCTTAACTGCGTTCCGCCTCATACTTCGCGGCAAGGTCCGGCAAGACAGCTGTCAACCAGCTGGCAAACCCCAAATCCCCGACATCAAAGCGAGTGCCAGTCACCGCGATATTCAGCCCTGCCACCTTAATGACCTGCGCACTGTCTTTTGCATTGGGCTTGCGGCTAATTCTGGCAAACACCATCTGAAAGCGCCGGTCGGAATCAACATCGCGAAATCCGTCTCGGCTGATCTCATCGTCAGCCTTGATGCGTGCGGCATCCTTGGCCAAAAGTTCGCCCAGCGCCATCCAGCGCGGACGACCTGCCTTCGGCGCGGGGCCGATAGCGCGCGCTATGTGTAGCGGAATGGCATCCGCCACTTGGATAAACCGCGTCATCTCGGTTTTATGCACCGATATGGCCTCCTGCGCCGCTGCGCGGTCCACGCCCGCATCCATCATGTTTTTGACAAACAGCGCTTTTTCAATAAACGACAGATTGCGCCGCTCGGCATTTTCCTTGCCCTGCGCCAATAGCAGCGCCGCATCCGTCAGCGGGCGGATAATCGCCTTGATGGGAATGTTCAGCTGCCGCGCCGCTTTAATACGCCGGTGACCAAATGCGCTTTCGTAGCGACCGACCTTAACCGCGTGAGGCCGCAGCAGCACGGGCACCTGCTGGCCGTTGAGCCGCAAGCTCTCAATCAGCGCCACAAACTCCTCATCGCCGTCTGCACCGTCGGAAAGCCTGTCGGCATAGGGAGACGGATCGATAAGCGAAACATCAATTTCCACCACCCGCTCGCCTGCGCCGAAATTGCGTGCTTCCTCGATTTCTCGCTGCAAGCCGCCGAGCGACAGGCCCATGGCCTTAACAGCGCCAGAGGCGCTGCGCGCTGGACCTGCATCCTTCGGAGAAGCGCCCAGCGGCTGGAACATATTCTTCAGCTGATCTTTACGGCTTGCCATGAGTTCACTCCTTTCCCGCCAGTGTGCCACGGGTTTTCAGGGTGTGGATAAGTTTGCAAAATATAAATTTCATGCCCGTCCCCACGCCTTCAAAATCAACTGTTCGATCTCAAAGTTGACAGCTGTCAACGCTTCCAAAGCGCGGTCATAAGTCTGACGCGAAAAGTTTTCGCGGCCGACCTCATAGAGCGTTTGCTTGGTTAAACCGGCATCGGAAACCGCAGTGGTTTTCACCATCGGTGCGGTTAGCACCCTGTCACCAAACTGATTGCGCAAGAACGCGGAAATCTGCGTTTGTGGCCCGTCATTGGGCTCATAGCGGGTAATGAGATAGCGCAGGAAGTCAAAGTTAAGCTCGCCGCCTGCCTCGCGCACAACAGCTAAAAGGTCGGATGTCATAAACAGAAACTGGCTCATCGAGGCCACATCGAGCATTTGCGGATGCACCGTCACCAGCACGGATGTCGCCGCACAAAGTGCGCCGAGCGTCAGAAACCCCAGCTGCGGCGGGCAGTCAATCACCACAACATCGTAATTATGCCCGACGCTTTGTAGCGCGGTTTGCACGCGGGCGAAAAACATATCGCCAGGATTGGGTGCCGCCCTGCCCGTCTGCCGGTCGGATAAATGGTGCGGTGTGGTGTGCTCGAACTCTTGCAGTTCAAGATTTCCCGGCACCAAATCCAACCCGGCGAAGTAGGTAGTCCGCACGATTTCAGATAGGGGCCTGCGCTCGCTGTCATAGCGGATTGCGCCGTACAGCGTGTCATTGCCGGTTAGATCGAGCTCGGGCTGAAAGCCGAACAGCGCCGACATCGACGCCTGCGGGTCAAGGTCAACAGCCAGCACGCGGTAGCCTTCCAGTGCCAAATATTGCGCCAGATGCACAGCTGTCGTGGTTTTGCCGGAGCCGCCTTTGAAATTGGTCACCGCTATGGTTTGCAGCGGCTCGTGCAGGGCGCGGTGCTTGACGTAGGACTTGGCCTTCGCCCCGCCTTGCGCCCCTAAATAGGCGCGCAGCGCATGAACCTGCGCCAAACTATAGGAGCGCCGACCCGCCAGCCCTACATCGGGTTGCGGGCCCTCGCCGGAAAGTGACAGCTGGCGCAGATAGCCATCTGATACGCCAATCAGCTTAGCGGCCTCGCCTGATGAAAACGCCCGCAATGTCTTTTGCGCGGTGGGAGGAAAAAACCGGTCACGCATCGCCGCCAGTTGCGCCGAAAGCATAGCCGCATCCGCCGCTATCTGCTCATCCGCCGCCAGAGGCGCAGGAGCGCCTTCACTGCTATGGAGGGCGTGTGTCTTAAGCGCTTGGCCCATGTGTATTTCATTCCAGTCAAAAATTAAACGTTGAGGCCAACAACAGCGCCACACCCATTACCCCGACCAAAATTACGCGGCCCATATACATTACGCACGATTTCCGTATCGTTTCCGCATCATCTCTGTGCGGGTGGCGACCGGTTTACAAACACCATAAAAACTTGAAAACAACAGAAACCACGATTCGGGGGTACGGGTCAAAAGGCCCAGTATAGTTACGCCCTTGTTCCGTCTTTACACCGCACTTCCGTAAGTAAAATGCGTCGCCAATATGAGTCTGTCAAGAAAAAGAGGGTTAACGGATATTAACCGGTGTGCAACAACGTGGCTCCTGCACTCTCGATTTCCATCTTGCGTAACGCAGGAGACGAGGGCGTCATTTCTAAGAAATTTGTCCAGAATTCCCGGCACTTCCAGCCATCTTGTATTCGCCACAAAAATCGCAGAAGTTTGCTCAGGCATTGCAAATAGGTTCACAATGAAACATCACGCCAAAATCACCGTTTTTCTTGGCCTTATCGTCGGCCTTGTGTTTTCACCCGGCATGGCTTTTGCCGGTAAGCATGTCGCGGCAAAGCCGGTGGCGGCTAAGGCAAAGACAAAAAAAGCCCCTAAGGCACCTAGTGATCCGGGCGGTATCAAAATTGTGTCTGTCAACCAAACCTTCGGCTTTTTTTCGGGGCGTCTCATGCTCAATAGTAAGGGGTGCGAGGCGAAGGGCGAATGTAATGTTGGCAATGGTGGCCTCAAATTTACGCAGATTATCGGTGGCAAGAAGAAAGTCTGGTCCGTGCAGCCGGGGCTAAAAACCGATGGAGCATCTATCCCTAAATTTGCACAAGGCATCATCGGCAGGCCCTATGATGGCAGCTATCTGGCAGCGGCTGTTATCCATGATAATTTTTGCGCCCGTGAGACGGAAAGCTGGAAGAACACGCATCGCCTGTTTTACGATATGCTGCGCTCGCTCGGCATCAATGATTTGAAGGCCAAGATCATGTATGCCGGCGTCGTGGCCGGAAGCCATAAATGGGTCAAGGTGAAAAAGCCGCAAAGCTGCGGGCAGGGCTGCACGTTTAACCTACCCGCCGGCAACCAAATGAATGGCGATAATTTTGAGCGCGGGCCGGATAACTCCTCAGTCGCGCAAATAGCATTTACTGCACTGGAAGCCAAGATCACCGCAGCGCCAGAACTTTCGCTGGATGACATAGACAATGAAGCGCAGCAGCTTTTACCCGACGATCCTTACATCAAGCTACGGGACAGGGCGGAGGTCACACCGTTTGAGTTTGGTGTCACATCGCAAGCCACGCCAGCAGCGAATGCATCGCAGCCTAAACCTAATTTGATGAAGAAATTGCTGGACGCAAAAACACTAGATGCAACCGCACAATAGCCCTGTAATTTTCAAAGAGTTGACAGCT
>JANPBE010000671.1:0-1117 GCA_031430295.1 Phyllobacterium sp. | reverse complement strand
TTTGCCGGTCCTACATCAACTTTTATGTTGCCAATGGCGGCGTGATCGTGCCGGGTTATGGCACACCTAGTGATGCAAAGGCAGTTGCTGCGATTGCAGCGGCTTATCCGGACAGGAAAGTGGTTCAGGTGCAAGTTAATGCTATTGCTGCCGGAGGCGGCGCGATACATTGCATCACCCAAGAGCAACCAAAACTATAAGGGCGTGGAGCGATACTATGGCTGAGTTAATTGTAGCGGCGGTTCAAATTGCCTGCACGGATGTTGTGGCGGAAAATATTGCCAAAATTGAAAAGCAAGTGCGCGAGGCTGCGCGGCGCGGGGCCAAGCTCATTGTTTTGCAAGAGCTTTTTGAGGGTCCGTATTTCTGCATAGATATTGATGCCAAGCACAACAGTCGCGCCAATAGTTTTGCCGGTCATTCGACGATCAAGCACATGTCAAATTTGGCCGCCGAACTTGGCGTGGTGTTGCCGGTTTCGTTCTTTGAATTGGATGGCAACAAGCGGTTCAATTCGCTGGCGATGATTGATGCCGATGGTACTGTGCTTGGTGTTTATCGCAAAAGCCATATTCCCAATAGTCCGGGCTATAGCGAGAAGTTTTACTTCGACGACGGCGACACGGGGTTCATGGTTTTCGACACTGCGGTGGGCAAGATTGGCGCTGGCATATGCTGGGATCAATGGTTCCCCGAATGCGCCCGCTCGATGGTATTGATGGGTGCGGAGATTTTGATTTACCCGACCGCTATCGGCTCTGAGCCCTCAGATCGCAATTGGGATTCGCGCGACCATTGGCAGCGCGTCATGCAAGGCCACGCGGGCGCAAATTTAACGCCGGTCATTGCCGCCAACCGCATTGGTTTGGAAAAGGGTGTGGACAGCGAGATCTCCTTCTACGGCTCGTCTTTTATCGCCGACCATACCGGCGCAAAACTGGCCGAGGCCGACCGTGTTTCGGAGGGCGTGATTACAGCAACGCTGGACATGAACACCATAGCCAATGCACGACGCCTATGGGGCGTGTTCCGTGACCGTCGCTTTGATCTCTATGGTGAAATTGTCAAACCTTCGCCCGCGCGGTTGCTACCGTTGTGAGCGCGCGAGTTTTGACAG
>JANPBE010000670.1:0-1629 GCA_031430295.1 Phyllobacterium sp. | reverse complement strand
CCGCAAAGCAACAATCCATCAAACTAAATCAGCATGGCTACAGCAATTGTCCTCTATGGATCATGAGGATGATGATCCCGGTACGGTCTGGAACGAAGAGGCCCGCAAGCGCGATAAGGACCGCATGTCGCCGCGCCAAGCGTGGCGCGCCATTCAGGCTGGTCTGCCAAAAGATGCCATCATTTCATCCGACATTGGCAACAATTGCGCCATAGGCAATGCTTATCCGACATTTGAGAAGGGCCGCAAATATCTGGCTCCAGGCCTATTCGGCCCCTGTGGTTACGGTTTCCCGTCGATCATTGGCGCAAAAATAGGCTGCCCGGATGTGCCTGTGTTCGGCTTTGCTGGCGATGGCGCATTTGGCATTTCGGTCAATGAAATGACATCTATTTGCCGCGATGAATGGCCCGCCATAACCATGGTGATTTTCCGCAATTACCAATGGGGCGCGGAAAAACGCAATACGACATTGTGGTTCGATGACAACTTTGTTGGGACGGAATTGGATCCGAAGTTAAGCTATGCCAAAATTGCCGAAGCCTGCGGTTTCAAAGGCGTCAAAGTTCACACAATGGCGGAAACCACCAAGGCGCTGCAAACCGCTACCGAAGATCAAAAGAACGGGATCACAACTTTTATCGAAATCATTCTCAATCAAGAACTAGGCGAGCCATTCCGCCGCGATGCCATGAAAAAACCGGTGTCAGTTGCAGGTATTGAACGGGCCGACATGCGCCCGCAGCCTGATCTTAAATGAACGAAAGCAAACCCAATCCCTTGTTGCAACAGCCATTGGTGGCGGCTTTTGCTAATTGGTGTTCGCTTAATGGGCCGGGTCTTATAGTCAGCGCACTCGTCGCGCTCGCCGCACAGTTTCTGTCGGAGCATTACGGCGCTCCAGCCATGCTTATGGCGCTACTGCTGGGCATCGCTTTGCACTTCCTTTCGGAAGAGGGGAAGTGTGTCGAAGGCATAAACCTTACGGCAAAAAAGGTGCTGCGCATTGGCGTAGCGCTGCTTGGTGTGCGCATCAGTGTTGAATTGATTATCAGCTTGGGTGCAGGCACAGTCGCGCTGCTTGTCGGGGGCGTGGTGCTCACAATCATTGTCGGCTTAGGGCTGGGTCGGTTGGTTGGCCAGAACTGGCGTCTGTCTCTCCTCACGGGCGGCGCAGTCGCAATCTGCGGTGCCTCCGCCGCAATGGCCATTGCCGCCGTGCTGCCCAAGGACAAGGACTCTGAGAGAAACCTCATCTTCACCGTTCTCGGCGTTACCGTACTCAGCACTGTCGCCATGGCAATGTACCCGGTGCTCACTCAAAAACTCGGACTTAGTCACCATGATGCAGGCGTGTTTTTAGGCGGAACAATTCACGATGTGGCGCAAGTGGTTGGTGCCGGCTTCTCCGTTAGTCAGGAAACGGGCGAAGTCGCCACGCTGGTAAAGCTCATTCGGGTCACAATGCTGGCCCCTGTCGTCCTTTGTTTCTCGCTCATGTTTCGTAATATGCCTTCTGAAGGCGCGGATATCGGCAAGCGCGCGCCAATTATACCAGGCTTTGTTATGGGGTTCCTCATTTTGGCGACCTTAAATTCGCTCGGCTACATAAACAAAACAACGGAGGAT
>JANPBE010000669.1:0-1250 GCA_031430295.1 Phyllobacterium sp. | reverse complement strand
GCTAAAATAACCCGCTCGAAACGCCACATCAATCACCGAGTTTTCCAGTGTACCACCATAAACATGATCCAAGACCCAACGGCGCGCGCCGCTGCCGAAAATTGACGGCCACAACTGTTTGGCGTCTTTCACGTCGATCTTGGGGATTTGAAACGAGAAAATACTTTCAGGCGAACCACCTGCAAACCGCAGCGAACCTTGACCTTGAACCTCACCTGAAAGAGTGCGGACTGAAATCTGCCCAAATTGTATGGTCGCAGTTTGCGGTTTAAAGTCACCAGCCACTCTTAGCGCGTATGAGACTTTGCGCTCCGGTGAATCCACAGGCTGCAATTCACCGCGATCAGACACGACTTCAAAGCGGTAAGAGCCTTCATCAGAGCCTTGTATCAGAGTGTTAGGTTCGATGGCCCCGGTAACAATGGTCGAATTTTTCCCAAAATCAAATTTTGACGGCAAAATCTCAATCTTTTCAACGCCTTCGAGAAGTTGGAACTTTGTCGAAATGACACCCTCAAGCCTGACGTTGTGTTTGGTAACACCCACAAAATCAGGCATTAGCACGGAAATAATGATAGACTTTTTTCCGTTTTGAAGTCCTGTTTCAAGTTGCAACGACGAAGACGCATGAAAGATGTTTTGCTGATCGTTAGGTGTACTAACATCGGAACCAAAATCAAAGCCCGTCAAGTTCAGTGATAGCCGGTTAACATCGAGAGCTTGACCGGTGATTGCGATAGATTGTCCACCAACGCTCATCGCGCCGCTAATTTTTATCTCATCATACTCATTCTTAGAGATTGTGATTGCTGGAACGGTAATGTGTCCAAAACCAACCAATGGGCCACCGTTAACATCCGCATTCGCGACTACAAGTTCCGTTATGCCTTTTGCCCTGAATTGAGCAATTAAGTTGCTCACTAAATCATGCACAACCACGGCTGCCGGACCAGCGATATACATTCCATCCTGACGTTTGAATTTCTGTAAAATATCGCTATCGCCTGCCGGCATCTGCGGCAGAACAACATTGATGTCCCTAACTTCGATACGCCCGATATCAATTTTGCCGGAAAGTAGCGCAATTGCCTTCATACCCAATTCGACACTACCAACAGTACCGCTGCCGCTTGCACCGCCGCTGCCGCGAATCTTGAAATTCAAGGCTGAACCTTCAAAGGCTAAGTTGCCGGATTGATCTACCGAAAGGCGAGAATCCCCGACCGTTGTCTCAATATTAGTTCCGGCAA
>JANPBE010000668.1:0-1878 GCA_031430295.1 Phyllobacterium sp. | reverse complement strand
AGCGGCGGTGGCGGCGCGCAGCATGTCTTCATTTAAGGATGAGCGCTTGGCAGCTGAGTTGGCTTATGGCTCACTCAAAACCAAGTTTAAGGGTAAGGCGGGCGATGCCTTGTTGCGTCAGCTTGAGCTTGCGCTGTTTGCCGGTAAAATCTGCGCCTATGCGCAAGGTTTTGCGGTGATGGAATCAGCGTCGCAAGAGTTCAAATGGAATTTGCCGATGGCGACCATAGCCAAAATCTGGCGGGCAGGGTGCATCATCCGCTCCCAGTTTTTGGATACGATTGCCTCCTCTTTCCGCAAGAAGGAAAAGCCAGTCAATTTGCTGGTCGCGCCCAGCTTTATCAAATCCATGAAGCAGGCTCATGGCCCATTGCGGAAGACTGTCGCTATGGCGGCAGAAGCCGGCATTCCGGTACCAGCGCTGGCATCCGCGCTCGGTTATTTCGACGGCTACCGCCAAGGCCGCGGCATCGCCAACCTCATCCAAGCCCAACGCGATTTCTTCGGCGCGCATGGCTTTGAGCGCGTGGACGGCGGCGGCGATGGCCAGCATGGGCCATGGGGATCAGGTGCTGCGTAATGCTGAGTTACAAATAGAAAGGGGCAAAACTGAAATCAGTTTTGCCCCTTTTTGAATCTGAAAATTACTTCAAAAACTTCCGCGCAGCATAGAGGCTTAGCGCCGCTGCATTTGAAACGTTGAGCGACTTAATCGCACCGGGCATTTCAAGGCGGGCGAGTGTATTGACGATCTCGCCAGTTTTCTGGCGGATGCCTTTGCCTTCCGCGCCGAGAACCAGTGCGATTTTCTTGCCTGTGAAACATGTTTCAAGCTCCACCGGAGCCTCGCTATCAAGGCCTATGGTTTGAAACCCAAGTCCGGCAATTTCCGTTAGTGCATCGGCAAGATTGCGCACTTCGATGTGCGGGATCATTTCCAGCGCACCGGAGGCGGACTTGGCGAGCACGCCTGATTCCTGCGGTGAATGGCGAGCGGTGGTTACCAGCGCACCGGCATTAAAAGCCACAGCCGAGCGCATAACCGCGCCGACATTGTGCGGGTCGGTCACTTGGTCAAGCACCAGAATCAAATTTGTGTCCTTAAGTGCGGACAGCGATTTTGCGCGTAGTGGTTCTGCTTCGATCATCACGCCTTGATGAACGGCATCCGAGCCAAGCTCTTTATCAATGGCGCGCGGATCTGTAATCTCGGCATCAAAGCCAAGTGCGTTAAGGTCTTCAATTTCCAGACGTTCCAGCGCGTTGCGCGTCACCAACATGCGGGTAATCACGCGTTCTGGATTGTCTATCGCAGCGCGAACTGTGTGCAGGCCATAAAGCCGCACGAGGCCCTCAGGATTGCGTGTGCCGGGTGTGGACGGGCGCTCACGGCGCGGCGGCGGGCCGCCGGCTTTGCGGTCACGAAATTCGCGGCGCAGCGTGGCATAGTGGGAATCCTTGGCGGAACGGTCATTTTTTTCATCGGTCATGCGGCGCTCTTATCATCAAGAATTGCCAATGCCTATGCCGACCGGTAAAAAACTATGCCGGATTAGAAATTTCATGGTGTTCTTTGCTGTTTGCCCTGTTGACAGCCCAAAGCCCAATCTCCATAAGGCGCTCACGGTTCCTGCGGCAGCGATGTTGCGAAACCGGTACTGGCGACAGTATCGCGTGGTTCCGGGAGATTGTCCCGAGCGGCAAAGGGGGCGGACTGTAAATCCGCTGGCTACGCCTTCGTAGGTTCGAGTCCTACATCTCCCACCATCCCGCCTTCTGCTTCGCTAAATTTAGGCGCGGGTGTAGCTCAATGGTAGAGCAGGAGCTTTCCAAGCTTATGACGAGGGTTCGATTCCCTTCACCCGCTCCAAAAATGTT
>JANPBE010000667.1:0-1256 GCA_031430295.1 Phyllobacterium sp. | reverse complement strand
GCCTTCACCACAGCCGCAGTTTCAGCCACACCAGAGTGCTTTTGCAGCAAACGATAGTTAGCTTTCAACGCGCCAAGGTCAATCGTCAGACGCCCGCCAAAGGTCAGCGAGCCATGTACATCGCTAGTAACCGTCACTATTCCAACCGCTCCGGCATGTATTGATCTTCCGCCAAATCAGTAAAGCGAGTGTATTCCGCTTGGAATGCAAGTTGAGCTGTGCCGGTCGGCCCGTGACGTTGCTTAGCAATAATGACTTCTGCTTTGCCACGTACCATATTCAGGTCAGACTCCCACTTGAAATACTCTTCCGTGCCGGGCTTTGGCTCTTTGTTCTTCAAATAATACTCTTCGCGATAAACGAACAACACCACGTCCGCGTCCTGCTCAATCGAACCGGATTCGCGCAAATCCGATAGCTGAGGCCGCTTATCATCACGGCTTTCAACAGCACGTGAAAGCTGCGAAAGTGCGATAATCGGAACGTTCAGTTCCTTGCCCAAAGCCTTCAAACCTGTAGTGATTTCAGTGACTTCCTGCACACGGTTGTCAGACTTCTTAGACGATCCCTGCATCAACTGAATATAGTCAATCACCAAAACATCTAGCCCGCGCTGCCGCTTCAACCGCCGCGCCCGCGCCGCCAATTGGGCAATGGAAATACCGCCGGTCTGGTCAATAAACAGCGGTATTTTCTGCATCATTTGGGCACAAGCCACCAGCTTCCCAAAGTCAGCCTCGTTGATTTCGCCGCGCCTAATTTTTGAGGATGAAATTTCGGTTTGCTCGGAAATAATACGGGTTGCGAGCTGTTCTGACGACATTTCGAGCGAAAAGAAGCCCACAACGCCGCCATTTGCCGCTTTCATCGACCCATCCGCTTGCTGGGCAGGCTCGTAGCAAGATGCGATATTGAACGCGATATTGGTCGCCAGCGAGGTTTTGCCCATACCGGGACGTCCCGCGAGCACGATCAAATCCGATGATTGCAAGCCGCCCATCATCGCATCCAAACGCTGGATACCGGACGATACGCCAGACAAATGCCCGTCCCGCATAAAGGCCGCATTGGCCATGTCCACAGCATTTTTTACGGCATCATTAAAGCTCTGAAAGCCGCCGTCATAACGACCCGTTTCGGCCAGCTCAAACAGCCTGCGCTCCGCATCTTCAATCTGGCTGCGCGGGATCATATCCACCGGCGCATCGTAGGCAATATTGACCATATCCTCGCCAATAGTGATCAAAGCGCGGCGG
>JANPBE010000666.1:0-9100 GCA_031430295.1 Phyllobacterium sp. | reverse complement strand
ACAGAGAGAGACACGCGTGGCAACCAGCGTCGGTCCGGCTTTTTGGCCGCCATTGAGGAACTTGGCCTGCCGGAAGGGCGACTGGTTTCCTTCGGCGTGCCGCCCATTTCCATGGAGCAAGGTGCCCAGGCTTTGGGCAATGTTTTGGACCATTGGCCGGATACGCAAGTGGTGGTTTGCGTCTCAGACCTTTCGGCTTTCGGCGCTCTGATGGAGTGTAACCGGCGCGGATTATCGGTTCCAAAGGACATCGCCATTGCCGGTTTTGGCAATTATGAAATCGCCGCATGGTCGCATCCGCGCATCACATCGGTGGATATTGAATGCTATGAAATCGGCAAATTAGCCGCACTAAAACTGTTCCAAACCATCCAAAATCCTAACGTTGAGGGGCGGCACGAGCTGGTCCTGACAAAAATCCGCGTCGTTGAGCGCGAAAGCACATGAGGCTATAAGTGTCTGAATATACGATAGAATCCGTGAAGTTGACTCATGAAGGCGCATTAGCTTTGCTCCATGCGGGCGTCGCTAAAGCAAAAGCCATGGGTGTTCCGCAGTGCATCATCGTGGTGGATGCCAGCGGCGAAGTTTTGGCCAGCGTGCGCATGGATGGGGCGAAATTTTTGAGCCTGCGCACCGCCCACACCAAGGCCCGCACCGCCGCCTCATCCAACAATATGACCGGCGCATTGGGCAATGAAGCGGCACTCGCCGCCTCCATTTCCTCCAAGGGCGCTATGACCATATTGAAGGGCGGCCTGCCTATCCGGTTTAATGGCAAATTAGCGGGTGGTATCGGCGTTGGTTCCGGTACAGGCGATGAAGACATCGAGGTCGCTCGCGCTGCATTGATATCGCTTGGCGCGGATGCCGTTTAGCTGAAATCCAGCTGTACTTTCATAGACTTAGACCGGTCATTGGCGGCTTCAAATGCAGCGGTCGCGTCTACCATCGGGTAGATGCCTGTCAGCAAAGGCTTCAAATCTACGCGACGTTTGTTGATAAGTTCCACCGCCAGCGCGAACTCTTCATGGAAGCGGAAGGAGCCACGAATTTCCAACTCCTTGGAAACAACGAGGTTCTGCGGAATGGAGACATCACCGCCCAGCCCAAGCTGCATAAGTATGCCCCTCGGCTTCAAAACATCAATGCCGGAACGCAGGCCCCGCTCATTACCCGAAGCCTCAAACATCACGTCGAAATAGCCCTTATTGGCGCTGTAAGCCGCTAATTCTTCGGGGTTTTCCGCAACATTGATGACGCGATCCGCCCCGACTTTTATGGCCATAGCAAGTACGCCCGCCATCACATCAGTGGCCACAATTTCAGCCGCGCCATGCGCCCGCGCTGCAACAATGCACAGCGCACCGATGGGTCCACAACCTGTAACGAGCACGCGTTTTCCCAGCAGCGAGCCAGCGCGATTGACAGCATGGAGCGTCACGGCAAATGGCTCGGCGAACGCTGCTTCGTTGATTGAAACGCCGTCATCGACCTTGTGACACTGAAAACTTGGCGCCACCAAATGCTGGCTGAATGCGCCCTGAATATGCGGCATCCGCATAGCGCTACCATAAAAACGCATATCAAGGCATTGGTTTTGCTGACCTTTCTGGCAGTAGATGCAAATGCCGCAGGGCTTGCTGGGCGAGACCGCAACGCGGTTTCCGACCGCTAGGCCGGATACACCCGCGCCAAGTGCGGTGATGGTTCCGGCAATTTCATGGCCCAATATCATCGGCTCTTTGAGGCGAATGGTGCCAAAACCGCCGTGATTATAGTAATGCAAATCCGAGCCGCAAATGCCGCCTGCCTGTATCGCCACTGCGACTTCGCCGAGGCCGGGCGCAACGATTTCGCGCTCTTCTATCCGCAAGTCCTTGGCCGCGTGGATGACGATTGCCTTCATGAAAATCTCCTCATGCGACCGGTGTAAGCAATGGTCGCCCGGCAAAATGCGCTGCCAAATTATCGCGAACCAATTTGCCCATAGCTTTGCGGGTTTCTACCGTGCCCGAGGCGTGGTGAGGCTGTAGCGCCACGTTTGGCAGGGTGAAGAAGCGCGGGTTTATGTTTGGTTCGTTCAAGAAAACATCCAACCCCGCCGACTTGATGGACTTCGCCTCAAGCGCATCCAAAAGTGCCGCCTCATCGACCGTCGAACCCCGCGAAACATTGACTAGAATACCATCGGGGCCGATCGCCTCAAGTACTTGTTTATCAATGATATTTTTGGTTCCCTCACCGCCAGCAAGAGTAACAATGAGGAACTCATTATCTCGTGCAAGTGCGAGCAATGAGGGTTCAAATTTGTAAGGTATCTCGGCCTTGGTGCCGCGGGCATAATAGGAAATTTCACAATCAAATGCCGCCAAACGCTTGGCAACTGCTGCGCCGATGCGGCCCATGCCGGCGATGCCCACCTTCTTGCCGCTCACCCGCGTAACCAGCGGCAAGCCGCCTTGCGGCCAAGCGCCGGAGCGCACTAATACATCACCTTGCGGTACCTGGCGAGCAGCGGCCAGCAGCAGTGCAACAGCAATGTCGGCCACGTCGTCGGTTAATACGTCCGGCGTATTTGTCACCTTGATGTTGCGTGCCCTCGCCGCTCCCAAATCCACCGCATCCGTGCCAACGCCGAATACCGAAATGATCTCTAAATTGGGCAGCGCCGCGATCAAATCAGCGTCCGCACCCAAATCGCCGCGTGTGGCTATTGCGCGTACGGATGCGCCATGGCTATGCAGAAATCCGTCCCTGTCAGCGGCCTCCCACAGACGCAGTACGTCATAATTTACCTCGAAATAATCAAGATCCCATTGCGGATAGGCTCCGGTCATTAGTAATGTAGGTCGGGCCATAATTGCTTCCAAAATTCACCTTGTCACATGATTATGATATCGCTAACATTGCTGTCAAGGCGAATTTGAAATCACGGAATTTGGACTATAAAAATATGGCGGCATTATTTGATTTGACGGGAAAGCGCGCGCTGATTACCGGTTCTGGCCAAGGGATTGGATATGCAATTGCCCAAGGACTAGCGGCTCATGGCGCGGAGATTGTGCTGAACGGGCGCACAGCTTCGCGTGTTGAAGAGGCTGTGAAGGCGCTGCGCGAGACTGGTGCAAAGGTTAGCGCTGCGGCGTTTGATGTGACGGATGCGGTCGCCGTGGCAGCTGGCGTGAACCATGTTGAAGAGAGCCTCGGACCGATTGATATTCTCATCAATAATGCCGGAATGCAGTTTCGTGCGCCGCTGGAGGACTTCCCTGTCGATAAGTGGCAGGAACTTTTGCAGACCAATATTTCCAGTGTTTTTTTTGTTGGCCAAGCTGTCGCTCGCCACATGATTAAGCGCGGTGCTGGCAAAATTGTTAACATCGCGTCGGTACAAAGCGAGCTGGCACGGCCGAACATAGCGCCCTACACAGCCACCAAGGGCGCGGTGCGCAACCTTACCAAGGGTATGTGCACCGATTGGGCAAAATATGGTTTGAATATCAATGCGATAGCGCCTGGTTATTTTAAAACACCGCTTAATCAAGCACTGGTGGATAATCCAGAATTTTCATCATGGCTGGAAAAGCGCACCCCTGCCGGTCGATGGGGCAATGTTTCCGAACTTATCGGCGCGGCTGTGTTTCTGTCGTCAGATGCGGCCTCTTTTGTGAATGGACATGTGCTTTATGTTGACGGCGGAATCACGGCATCACTCTAAACTAGGCCCGATCATTGTGATGGGGGTTTCGGGCTGCGGAAAGTCCAGCGTGGGTCAAGCGGTAGCCGACCATTGTGGCGTACCTTTCATTGAAGGCGATGCGCTGCATCCGGCGGCCAATATCGCCAAAATGTCTTCTAGCATACCGCTTAATGATGAAGATCGCTGGCCGTGGTTGGATATTGTTGCTGGCCACTTGGCGTCAGAAACTTTGGCGCATGGTGTCGCTGTAGCAAGTTGCTCGTCGCTAAAAAAGATCTATCGAGATCGTTTGGAAGCGGGCGCAGGTGTTGACACCAAGTTTATATTTTTGAACTGTACCCGCGAGACGCTGGAGCGAAATCAATCTGCCCGAAAGGGTCATTTTATGCCGCCTGCACTTTTGGATAGCCAGTTGAAAACGCTCGAACCACCTGTTGGCGAGGCCCGCGCAATTTGGATTGACGGTAACCAGCCGTTTGAAATTGTGATAGCGTCAATTATTCAAGCGCTCACGGCAGAAGGCTAATCTATGACTGGGCAAAAGTTGAAAGTAGCCGTCATTGGCGCGGGGCTGATGGGCTCGGCCATTGCAACACGTCTTCTCGAATGCGGTGTTATAGTCACCGTATTTGATCTGGACACCGCAAAAGTCACCGTATTGGTTGAGAAGCGTGCACAGGCTGCCCCCACCATTGCGGCGGCAACTTCGTGCAGTGATTTTGTCATCCTCAGCCTCAACCATGCTAATATTGTTCGCGGTGTAGTGTTTGGAAATGACGGCGTCGCGAGTGCTGGAAACGCGTCCAAGCTGCTTATTGATATGAGTTCTATTGACCCCAAAGATACCGCCGAAATGGCCAATAAATTGCGCGAAGAAACTGGCATGGCATGGGTGGATTGCCCGTTGTCCGGCGGCGTTCCCGGTGCACTTGGCGGGCGGCTGACAATTATGGCAGGTGGGTCATCTGATAATTTTGAGCGCGCGCGGGCTGTGATGCAGCATCTTGCGGCGAACTATACCTTGATGGGGCCGAATGGTGCGGGGCAGACGGTTAAACTCATCAATCAGCTATTTTGTGCGGTACAATTTCAAGCCGTCGCTGAGGCAGTGAAACTGGCAGAGGCAGGCGGAGTGGACGCATCTGCAATTCCCAATGCTCTTAAAGGCGGGCGGGCGGATAGCGCCATCATGCAGGAGTTCATGACCAAGTTCGCGGCGCGGGATTTTACCCCTACAGGCCGCATTGATAATATGATGAAAGACTTGAGCTCGTTGCAGGACTTTGCATGGGCGACGAACACACCATTGCCCATGACATCGTCGGTGATTGATATACACCGTGTGCTTATGGAGGCAGGCTTGGGTGCGAAAGACACGGCTGAAATCATGCGCTTGATGGATGGCGAGCTATCAGAAATATAAATCTAGGCACTGTGTTTGGCAGGTTAGGCATTGGTACCTGGGCGCATCCAACTTCTGAACTTCTCAAAAATTCCAGTTGACACCCGCTCAATGTTATCGCTAACATGTTATCGATAACGGAGATCGAAACCTCCGATCCAGTGGCTTTGGGAGGAGCATCGGGTGTCATCAGATAAGTTGATCCAGTTTCAAACAATCACCAAGCGCTTTGGCGGGACCAAGGCATTGAGCGATGTTTCGCTTGTTCTACACGCCGGTGAAATACTAGCGTTGCTGGGTGAAAACGGCGCTGGAAAATCCACTCTCATCAAAACTTTGGCTGGGATTCATAAGCCCGACGAAGGGCAAATTTTATTCAAGAACGAGCCATACTCGCACCGTCCCCCAAAACCCAATGAGCGCCAGAAAGTTGCCTTTATCCATCAGGATTTGGGGTTGATCGAGTGGATGACAGTCGCAGAAAACGTTGGCTTAGCGCAAGGGTTTTCGCTTAAGAGTAATTTGATTGATTGGCGCGGCACTGAGGTCCGTGCTAAGGCGGCGCTGAAATTAGTCGGGTGTGATTTTGATCCCACCACCCGTGTGCAGGATTTAAGCCGCACTGAAAAATCGCTCGTGGCCATTGCCCGAGCGCTGGCTGTTGAGGCCGACGTTCTGGTACTGGACGAGCCTACCGCCAGCCTTCCGGCAGATGAAGTAGAGCGTCTGTTTGCTGCACTGCGGCCATTAAAAGAGCGCGGCGTCGGCATGATTTATGTCTCGCACCGTTTGGATGAAATCTTCAAAATTGCAGATCGTGTCGCGGTGTTGCGAGACGGCAAGTTGGTCGGCGCCAAGAAAGTCAGCGAAACATCGTCTAACGATCTGGTGCAAATGATTGTGGGTCGCCCTGCATCGGACCTTTTCGTCAAAGCCAATACTAAGGTTGGCGAAGAACGACTTTCTGTCAAAAACATGACTTGCTCCGGCGCTGGCCCTGTATCGTTTTCGTTGCGCGAGGGCGAGTTACTCGGTCTTGTGGGCTTGCGTGGCGCGGGACAAGAATTGATTGGTCGCGCGTTATTCGGCGCTGAACCATTCACGGGTTCCGTATTTCTGAACGGTTCGACACCGGACCTTTCGTCCACCATCACCGCCATGAAATCCGGTGTTGGCCTCATTGCCCGTGATCGTACAGAAGAGTCTGTCGCGCTGTCGCTATCGATCCGCGAAAATACATTTATTAATCCCGGTGCATCCGGGCGCGGGTTGTTCTCATTGTTGACACCACGCAAGGAAAGCGAGCGCGCACGCGAAGTTGGCGGCCATGTTGGCCTTCGTCCCAATGACCCAGCACTGCCGATTGAAGCTCTATCGGGTGGTAATCAGCAAAAAGTAGTCGTAGGTCGCTGGCTGCTGACGGGGCGCAAATTATTGATTGCCGAAGACCCGACTGCGGGCGTTGACGTGGGTGCGAAAGCTGAGATTTACCGGTTGATCGCGCGGGCGCTTGAGGTTGGTTTGGCGGTGATTGTGGTCTCGACTGATTTTGAAGAAGTCGCCCATATTTGTCACCGCGCGTTGGTATTTTCGCGTGGAGCCATCGTTCGAGAATTAGCGGGCACGGCATTAACAACCGCCAGCCTAATCCACGCGGCTTCGGCCTCTGAGGCAGCATGAGGAGCACTTTATGAATTCGATCCAATCGACTGCGTTAGAGCCGACCAAGGGCGAGCTTGCCGGACTTTCCACTGGTCAAAAAATTATGCGCTTTGTGCCGGTTTATGGTTTGGTAATTCTCACTGTGGTGCTGATGATATTGTTTTCGGTACTATTACCCAATACTTTTCCCACGTTGATAAATCTGCGTTCGATTATTTCTGACAAAGCCATCATCGCGCTGCTATCGCTCGCTGCGATGATACCGATGGCATCGGGTCGAATTGATTTGACCGTCGGATACGGCATCGTCCTTTGGCACATTTTGGCTATTAGCCTGCAAACAGTTTACGGTCTGCCATGGCCGGTCGCCGTGCTAATTGTGCTGGTACTTGGCTGTTTCACAGGCTTTTTGAACGGCTTGCTGGTCGAAGTCGCCAAGATTGACGCATTTATCGCGACGCTCGGAACCGGCACGATTCTATACGCTTTGGCACTGTGGCACACAGGCGGGCGACAGGTTGTTGGCGTTCTACCTGATGGCTTTTATGCGCTGAATGGAACGATGGTTTTCGGCCTGCCAATCACCGGATTTTACGTCCTGATTATCGCGTTCATCATGTGGGTTATTTTGGAATATACCCCGATTGGCCGCTATCTTTATGCCATAGGCGCGAACCCAAAGGCAGCCGCGCTGAACGGTATTCCAGTACAAAAATTCGTCATGGGCGCGTTCATTTCGTCTGGCTTTTTGGCCGCACTCACAGGTGTGTTGCTGGCATCAAAACTGCGTATCGGTCAGGCTAGTGTCGGCCTTGAATATTTACTGCCAGCGCTTGTCGGCGCGTTCCTTGGCTCCACCACCATTAAACCAGGCCGCGTCAACGTTTGGGGCACCATGATTGGCGTGATTATCCTTGCGGTCGGCATTTCCGGCATTCAACAATTTGGCGGCTCGTTCTTCGTAGAGCCGCTATTTAACGGCGTGACGCTACTCGTTGCCATCGGCATCGCGGGCTACGCCCAACGCAAACGCGGGGCAGTTATCAAGCTACCACGCGCGGAACCACCGCAGGATACCCAAAAGCCATGAGCAGCTTTTGGCCTTGTTCAAAACAAGTTTAACGGGAGGAAGACATGTTACGTAGAGAGATTCTGAAGTATGGCGTTGCCGCATTGGCGCTGTCATTTGCCGCCCCTGCATTTGCCGACGCAATGTCGGATGCGCAGGCTGTTGTTGATAAGTATGCCACCAAACAAGACAAGTGGGACGGCCCAACCACGGGTCCAAAAGGCGCGGAAGGCAAGACCATTATCGTTCTTGGCGGCGATATGAAAAATGGCGGCATTTTGGGTGCTGCTAAGGGTGTTGAAGAAGCCGCAGCCGTTCTTGGCTGGACTGTTAAGACACTCGATGGCGCAGGCTCCATCGGCGGCCGTACAGCCGCTTTCGGCCAAGCTATGGCTTTGAAGCCGGATGGTATTGTTATCGCTGGTTTTGATGCTGTTGAGCAAAAGCCAGCGATGGAAGCTGCAAAGGCGGCCGGCATTCCCATGGTATCTTGGCACGCGGGCCCAGCTGTTGGTCCTGATGATGCACTCGGCATTATCGCAAACGTTGGAACCGACGCGATGGAAGTGTCAAAGTCTGCTGCTGACTGGGCATATATTGATGCCAAGGGTAAGCCTGGAGTCATTATTTTCACCGACTCGACTTACGCAATCGCGATTGCCAAGGCCGACCGTATGAAGAAAGAGATCGAAGATCTCGGCGGCACAGTACTAGAATATGTTGATACACCAATTGCCGAAACATCGCAGCGTATGCCGCAGTTGACGACTTCGCTGTTGCAGAAGTACGGCGACAAGTGGACGCACTCACTGGCCATTAACGACCTTTATTTCGACTTCATGGGCCCATCCCTTGCCGCTGCCGGTAAGAAGGGCACAGATGCGCCAATCAATGTTTCGGCCGGTGACGGTTCGGAATCTGCGTATCAGCGCATTCGTACCGCACAGTTCCAAACAGTGACAGTGGCCGAGCCATTGAACTTGCAAGGCTGGCAGTTGGTGGACGAGCTTAATCGCGGCATGGCCGGTGAAAAATGGTCCGGCTACTTGTCGCCGCTCCATGTTGTGACTTCGGCGAACGTTGAATTTGACGGCGGCCCGAACAACAGCTTCGATCCGGGCAATGGCTACCGCGACGAATACAAAAAAATCTGGGGCAAATAAGAATTTCTCTTGGAGGCCAACTAGCGGCGTCCTCCTGTGCGCCGGAGCTCACGTACTTAAGCACGCTCCGCTCCGGTGCTCGCAGGCCACCACTATTTGAC
>JANPBE010000665.1:0-8462 GCA_031430295.1 Phyllobacterium sp. | reverse complement strand
AGCGGCGCGAAAACGCGAGGCGCAAGTGGTTCAAGCCGTAGTTCCAGAAGTGGGCAAACCATGACCAGCGGCGCACAAATATTGCAACAACTCATCGTCTCTCACCTCACAAGCGACGCCTCAATCATCACCGCGCTCAGTGGCGCAAAACTCTACGACCGCCCACCCGACCATGCGACATTTCCCTTTGTCACATTGGGCCAAACGACGGTGCTTGACCAAAGCACCGCAACCGAAAGCGCCCACGAACATCTCGTCACGCTGCACGTCTGGTCGCGCAAGGGCGGGCGGTTAGAGGCCCTGCAAATCCAAGACCTACTGCGCACACGGTTGGAAACATTGCCTTTGACTTCCGGCATTCTTCGCATCGTCTCGCTGCGTTTCGAATATCAGGAAGTGCGGCATGACCCAGAAGTAGATGCCTATCACGGCCTGCTGCGCTATCGCGGGTTTACGGAGGCCGTTGTTTTATAAGCCAAAGTGCACAGCACCCAACCGACTATTGGCAAGGGTCAAACCCTGTTGATCGTCATCCTCGGCCACCGGGCCGAGGATCCAGACAACGCCTAACGTGGCAATTATCCGCGCTGTACGGTCGACGAGATTATCCGTGATTCCCCACGAAAGTTTGGAGCGGGCTGGATCCTCGGCCCGGTGGTCGAGGATGACGATCTCAATCCAAGTTGTACATTTTCACTCACCTTTCAAACCCCAAAAGGAACCACATCATGGCCACACAAAAGGGCAAGGATCTCCTGCTCAAACTCATTCCCACGGGCGACACGGTCCCGCTAACTGTCGCGGGATTACGCACCAAGCGCATCGCGCTGAACGCGCAGGCGGTCGATGTGACGGACTCTGAATCTAACGGACGCTGGCGCGAATTGCTGTCTGGCGCGGGCGTGCAACGCTGTGCCCTATCCGGCGCTGGCATCTTCAAAGATGCCAGCACGGACGCCGCCGTGCGCACTGGCTTCTTTGCTGGCGCCATCCAAACATGGCAAGTCATCGTGCCGGATTTTGGCGTGATCGCAGGTCCGTTCCTCACCACAGCGCTGGAATATTCCGGCAGCCATGATGGCGAGTTGACGTTTGATATAGCGCTGGAATCCGCCGGTGCGCTGACCTTTACGGTGATCTGATGGTGAACAAACGCAGAGGTGAAATCGCCGCCGAACTTGACGGCAAACAATGGAAATTATGCCTGACACTTGGCGCACTGGCCGAACTTGAAAGCGCATTTGACGTGGCGGATTTGGTTGCACTTGGCGCACGTTTTTCCACTGGCAAACTTTCGGCTAAAGACATGATCGCCGTCATCACCGCAGGTCTGCGCGGCGGCGGGCATGAAGTGCAATCTGGCGATGTTGCCAAAATGCAAACCGAAGGTGGGTTGACGCAACTGGCGGACATAGTGGTACGCCTCCTCAGCGCCACCTTCCGCGAGAGCAACCCAACCCCAAACCCGTAGCCGCCGCAGCACAGGCAAATCCCCCGCTCGCAAACCGCCTGTTTCCTTGGGACGACGCGATGAGCTTCGGCTTTGCTGTGCTGCGGCTTTCGTCACAAGAGTTTTGGAGCCTCACGCCGCGCGAATTGGCCATCGCCATGAAGCCGTTTCAAAGCGGCCAAGGCCCGCTTTCGCGTAATGAATTTGATGGGTTGCTGGGACGATTTCCAGATGAAAGGGATGCAATATGCCGGCCGTAATAAACGAACCTGTCAACGTCACGTTCCGTGCTGACACACAGGAATTAGACGCCGCGCTGAAAGGGCTTGAAGACAGGTCCAAACAATTTGGCTCCATCCTGACATCCGCGCTTAAGGGCGCGGTAGTCAGCGGCAAGGGGCTGGAAGATGTGCTCAAAGGCGTCGCGCTGAGCTTGGCAGGCATGGCGCTGGATGCAGGGCTAAAACCACTGCAAGGTCTATTCTCAGGTCTGTTTTCCGGCCTGCTGGGAGGCGCAATACCGTTTGCCAAAGGCGGCATCACCGGCGGCGTGCAGGCGTTTGCGTCCGGTGGCGTTGTATCTTCGCCCACTTACTTTCCCAATGGCGGCTCGATGGGGCTGATGGGCGAGGCCGGGTCGGAAGCCATCATGCCGTTGCAACGCGGTAGCGATGGGAGATTAGGCGTCGGCGTATCCGGTGGCGGCAAACAGACGCCCGTCGTCATCAATATTTCAACGCCGGATGCAGCCTCGTTTTTGAAATCGCAAAGCCAGATTTCCGCCATGGTCGCAAGAGCTGCTGGCAGGGGTAATCGCTATCTTTAGGAGTTCGAAGTGATCTCAGAATTTCACGATGTTATCTTCCCGTTGCGCGTCGCGTTCGGGTCCACAATGGCGCGCGAGCGCAAGGTTGAAGTGGTCGCGCTGGCGTCGGGCCGCGAGCAGCGCAACGCGCGGCTGATGCACTCGCGCCGCACGTATGATGCGGGCAGCGGGGTGCGCTCTATTCAGGATTTGCGTGTGGTGATGGACTTTTTCGAAGCACGGCGCGGGCCATTCACCTCGTTTCGTTTCCGCGATGCGCTGGACAATTCCTCGCGCCACGATGCGCTTAGTCCGACACCGTTTGACGAAGTGATAGGCACAGGCGACGGCGCGAAAGTGCGCTTCCCGCTGGTGAAGCGCTATGGCTCCGGCGCTGAGGCCTATGTTCGCCCCATCAAGCGGCCAATCGCGGCAACAGTGCGCGTGGCGGTGGCGGGCGTGGAAGTGTTGGCAACGGATTTCAACGTGGATGCCGCGACAGGCGAGGTGGTATTCATCGCCTCCAAGAAACCCGCTAATGGCGCAAGTGTCACCGCGGGATTCTTGTTTCACGTCGAAGTGCGCTTCGCCTCAGACCGCATCAGCGCCAATCTCACGGCGTTTGACGCGGGCGAAGTTCCTTCCATTCCGCTCATTGAGGTGCTGACATGATAGACCTACCGCAAACGCTTAAAGATCATGTTGGTCAGACGATTACCACACTGGCATTTTGCTGGACAATTACACGCAAAGACGGCGCGATATTTGGCTTCACCGACCACGATATGCCGCTGATAATCCACGCCATCGTACACGACCCGCAAACGGGACTGACCGCCACCGCTGCCGAAAGCGAGCTGGGATTATCCATCTCCACGATGGATGTGGAAGGCGCGCTGCGATCGGATAAAATCAGCGAGGCGGACCTCAAGAAAGGCCTGTTTGACCACGCGGAGGTGCAGACATTTTTGGTCGATTGGACTAATCCGGCAAGCTTCGCGCTGATACGAAAATCACGCATCGGGCGCATTGAAATCACAGGCAACAGCTTCCGCGCCGAACTGCAAAGCCTGACCGAGGCGTTGGACCAAAGACGCGGACGATTGGTGCGGCGCAATTGCGACGCGCAGCTTGGCGATAGTCGTTGCAACAAGCTGATAAGCGGCGGCGCTTATGCGGGCACAGGCACAGTTACCAGCGTTGTCGGAACGAGTGATTTCACAGTAAACGGCCTGTCAGCTTTCGCTGCTCGCTGGTTCGAGCACGGCGAGCTAACGTGGCTGACGGGGCTAAACGCAGGGCAAATTTCCCAAATAGCTATCCACGAAAAATCCGGCGCGGCAGACCATTTGTCGGTGTGGCTTTCGCTATCCGAGAGCATCGCCATTGGCGACAGTTTTTCCATCAAAGTGGGGTGCGACAAGGCATTTGGCACTTGTAAAGCAAAGTTCGGCAATCATCTGAATTTCCAAGGTTTTCCCCATTTGCCCGGCAATGATGCGGTATACACTTATGTGGACGGAACCGGCATATTCGATGGCGCGGCGCTGGTGCCATGAGTGTGCCAACGCGGGTCGTCGAAATCGCCGAAAGCTGGCTGGGCACGCCCTACCGGCATCAGGCATCGCTCAAAGGCGTTGGCTGCGATTGCCTCGGCCTGGTGCGCGGCATTTGGCGCGAAATCTATGGCCATGAACCGGAACAAGCCGGTCCCTACAGCCAAGATTGGGTGGAATGCAGCGGCGCAGACTCGTTGCTCAACGCCGCAAAAACGCACTTCATTTCCGCCGCTGAAATGACCGCAGGCACGCTTCTCGTCTTCCGCTGGAAGCCGGAAATGCCTGCCAAACATCTTGGCATTTATGTCGGCAATCAGCGCTTCATCCATGCTTACGAGCGGCACGCGGTCATCGCCTCTCCACTGGTTCCCAGTTGGAAAAATCGCATCGCTGGCATCTTCAATTTTCCTGAAATAATCACCGGAGACTAACACATGGCAACTTTGGTTTTGCAGGCTGCCGGGGCCTATCTTGGCGGCCTATTTGGCGCTGTCGGCGCAACGGTGGGAACGGCGGCTGGCGCGTTGGCGGGCTATGTTTTGGACCGCGCTTTAATCAATGGCTCGCAGCATATCCAAGGCGCGCGGCTTTCGGCTATGCAGCCTTTGACAGGCGAGGATGGCGCAAATCTGGCGCGGGCATATGGCACAGTGCGCCTTGGCGGCACGCTGATCTGGGCAACGCGTTTCGAGGAGGCCAGCAAAACCGAGCGCAGCGGTGCCAAGGGCGGGCCGAAGGTGACGACCTACAGCTACTTCGCCAATTTCGCGGTGGCGGTTTGCGAGGACGAAATTGCCCATGTCAGGCGCATCTGGGCCGATGGCAAAGAGCTCGACCGCAGCGAGTTTGATATCCGCATTTACAAAGGCACAGGCGACCAACTGCCGGACCCGCTGATTGAGGCCAAACAAGGCAGTGGCAACACGCCCGCCTATCGTGGCACAGCCTATGTGGTGTTCGACCGCTTTCCGCTGGAGAATTTTGGTAATCGCCTTCCGCAGGTACAATTTGAAGTGATCCGCACGCTTGGCGGCATCGAAAAAGACATTAAGGCGGTAACGCTGATTCCCGGTTCTACTGAGCACGGCTTGTCGCCAACGGCAGTGGTGCAAACAGTCCGCCAAGGCGAAAGCTTGGTTGCAAACCGCCATGTTCTGAATGCGGATACCGACTTTGAATCATCGCTGGATGAGCTGCAAGCGCTTTGCCCGAACCTAGAACGCGTGGCGTTGGTGGTGGCGTGGTTCGGCAATGATTTGCGGGCGGGAAATTGCATAATCATGCCCGGCGTCGCGTCACTCAGCGCAGGCATCGACGACCATTGGCAGGTGGCAGGCCTAACCCGCAGCACGGCGCGTCTGGTCTCGCTGGACAATGGTTCCCGCGCCTTCGGCGGCACGCCGGATGATGCATCGGTAGTTGCCGCCATTCAAAATATCAAAGCGCGAGGGTTAAAAGTCACGCTCTATCCGTTTATCCTTATGGACATTCCAATAGACAACGCGCTGGCTTCGCCCTATGGCGCAACCTCGCAACCAGCCTATCCATGGCGCGGCGATATTAGCTGTATGCCAGCTCCGGGGCAGGGTGGAACTGTGGACGCAGGTGCCGCTGCCGCAAGTCAAATGACCGCATTTCTTGGCACAGCTCAGCCCGCTATGTTTGGCAATTCTGGAGCGAACGTCACCTTCTTCGGTGGCAGTGATTTTGGCTATCGCCGCATGATATTGCATTATGCAAAGCTCGCGGCGCTGGCAGGCGGGGTGGATGGCTTTCTCATAGGTTCCGAATTGAAAGGCCTGACGCGCGTGCGCGGGTTGGCCCATAGTTTCCCGTTCGTTGATGGGCTGTGCACGCTGGCCGCCGATGTCCGCACGATGCTTGGGCCGACCACCAAGCTGACTTACGCCGCTGATTGGAGCGAGTATGGCGGCTATGTTCCCCAGGCAGCGCCGAGCAACCTCTATTTCAATTTGGATAGCCTGTGGGCGCACCCTGCGATAAACGCCATTGGCATTGATAATTACATGCCACTATCCGACTGGCGCGATGGCCATTGGGATGGTTCAAATCCTGACGGCGCGACATGCCCGTCTGACCCTATTGCGCTGAGAAATGCCGTCACAAAAGGCGAGGGTTTCGATTGGTATTATGCAGATTTCGCTGCCCGAAATGCAGGCACGCGCACGGCTATTTCCGATGGCTTGGCAGGCAAGCACTGGGTCTATCGCTTCAAGGATATTCAGGGCTGGTGGGAAAATCCGCACTATAACCGCATCGCCGGTGTGGAGCAGGGCGTGCCAACGGCATGGGTTCCGAAGGGCAAACCAGTCTGGTTCACCGAGCTGGGTTGCCCCGCAATTGACAAGGCGGCGAACCAGCCGAATGTGTTCCCCGATCCTAAATCGTCCGCCGCCGCTTCACCCTATTTCTCAGATGGCGGGCGCGATGATCTTATTCAAAATCGCTTTCTGGAAGCACATTTGGACCATTGGGCAAGTGCAGAAAATCCGACCTCCGATACCTATTCCGGCACTATGGTCGATCCCAATCATACTTATCTGTGGGCATGGGACGCGCGGCCGTTTCCGGCATTTCCGCTCACGCAAACTGTGTGGGCCGACGGTAATAACTGGTTGACGGGACATTGGCTCAATGGCCGCCTTTCCGGCCTGCCGCTTTCGAAGTTGGTGTCGTCGTTGCTCACTGAGCATGGCTTCACGGATTTTGATTGTTCACAAATTGACGGGTTCGTTACCGGTTATGCCTTGAACGACCAGACCAACGCCCGCGAGGCGCTGCAATCGCTGCTCGGGCTCTACCGTGTTGATGCCAGCGAGAAAAATGGCCAACTGGTGCTTACCTCGCGTGATCGCGCCACGATTGGCGCAGCTGTGGTGGCGGACCTTGCCTTGGGCGAAAACGGTGCGCCGCCGACGCTCAAACTCGAAGAACCAAATCTAGTCGCGCAAGAGATGACCTTGCATTTTCGCGACGGCTTGCGCGATCATCAAACAGCGTCCGTGTCCTCGCGCGCGGCCATTGGAAAGCCTGCAATCGACGGCTTGGATATGCCAGTGGTACTTGACCTCGCCGCCGCCGAAACCCAGTTGCGCATGGTCCACCGCCAACGACTAGCGATGCGCTCAACGGTGAGCTTTCGCGCCTCGTGGCGCGACTCGGCACTGACACCGGGGGACTTGGTGAGGCTGGATGCGAGCGCAAGCGAGGTCTATCGCATCAGCAAAATCACCGACGCAGTACATCGTGAAATTGAAGCTGAAATGGCCGTATCAGGTCGCCCGCCCGCCACGCGTTCGACGATTGCCCCTGGCGCTAATTCGGTTGCCAGCGTATCCGGCCAGCCTTGGCACATGTTTTTGGACCTGCCGTTTTTACCAGCAAGCGCCAGCGAAACATCAGGTTTGCGTCTTGCGGCTTGGTCCAAGCCGTGGACGCCCGTGGTAGCGCTGGAATCGCCCGATACGAGTGGTTTTACTCAGCGCGTCTCGCTGCCGGAAAAGGCGATTTATGGCACGCTTACCTCCGCACTGCCTGCCGGTTCATCGGGGCGATGGAACAAGCAAAGTTCGCTAACAATCCAGCTTGCGGAAGGCTCGATGCAAAGTAGTGCGGACATCTTAGTACTCAACGGCGGCAACGTTGCGGCGATCAAGAGCCTAAATGGCGCGTGGGAAATCGTTCAATATGCGCAGGCAGTGGAGGTTTCGGCGGGCGTATGGACGCTCTCGAAACTCCTGCGCGGGCAGCTTGGAACGACCGACGCGATGCTGGCAGGTAGTGCAATCGGCACCGAATTTATCCGGCTTGATAGCGCGGTGAAAAATTGCGGCCTGACTAGCGCCGAAACTGAAATCACGCAAAACTGGAAAATAGGGCCATCCGGCAAGGATATGACGGACCGCTATTTCGCCAGCGATACCGTGCCGCCGGCCAAACGGGCGCTCATGTCATATGCGCCCGTGCATCTTGACTCCAAACAAGACCAATCCGGCGACATCGCGTGTTCATGGCTGCGCTGTGGCAACCGCGATGGTGACGGCTGGGACAATCCCGACATTCCGCTACCGGAAGGGGCGGAGAGTTACCGCTTGCGCGTTTTGACATTGCTCGGCGCCCAACTGCGCGAAGTCACAATTGGCGAGCCGTCTTGGACCTATCCGCTAGCGCTGCGAAACGCCGATTTAGGCACTTCGAACTTTGTCCTCGAAGTCAGCCAAATCAGCGCCAGCGGCCTGTCGGGGCTCGCCGCTCAGCGCAACGTCATCATCATATAACCAACGAAAGGACTAATCTCATGAACTCTGTAAAACCTTGGTATCTCTCCAAAACAATCCTCGCCTCGATTATCACCATCATTATGTCGGTTGGCGGCCTGTTTGGCCTGCCGACCGGACTTGTTGATAATGCAGCGCTGGCCGACACTATTATGCAGGCCCTCACTGCTCTGATGGGGCTAGTGGCGATATTGGGCCGGTTAACCGCATCGAAAAAAATCGCCTGACGCGGCGAATATTCATGTGCCGTTCAGGGAAAATGCATTATTGCTGCTCTCATGAAAACGAACCGCACCATATTCCTTGGATTGGCCCTTGCTTTTGTCTCCGGACAATCCCTCTTTGCCGCG
>JANPBE010000664.1:0-3198 GCA_031430295.1 Phyllobacterium sp. | reverse complement strand
GCCAAGCGCATTCTTGGGTTAGAGCCTTTGCAGCCTTTGCTGCGCCAACCGGATGCTGCCGAACGCGGGCGGCTGTTTCATAATATTGTCGAAGAATTCGTGCGCCGTCGCATCAAAGCGCCAGGCACCAAAAAAGAGCTGGAAGCGATAGGCCACAAACTATTTGCCGAGGAAGGTCTACCCGAGGAGACCCATGCGCTCTGGTGGCGGCGCTTTGAAACTATGGTGGAGCATTTCATTGCGTTTGAAGAGGAACGCGCGGGCTGGATCAATGCATCCCATGTCGAGCAGTCCTCATCAGAAATAGAGATCGGAGAAAGCGGCGTGACGTTGCGCGGCCGCGCCGATCGTATCGACAAAATGGTGCTCGGCGGCGCGGATATTGTGGACTATAAAACTGGTGGCACACCATCCATCGGTCAGGCCTTCACGCTGGTCAGCCCGCAGTTGGCACTTGAGGCCGCGCTGCTGAAGCGCAAAGGTTTTGATGTCAAAACTCATGCCAGCGATTTGCTTTATGTCCGTTTGAAACCAGACGGCACGGTGAAGCCTGAATCCATTTTGAAATCCAAAAAGAATGATGAGGGTATTGATGCCGAAATGCTCGGCGAGCGGGCATGGGCGAAACTGAGCGCTATGATTACCTATTACGCATCCGAAACAAACGGCTACATCTCCCGTGCCATGCCTTTCAAAGCTGGCGATTTGGAAGGTGACTATGACCACCTTGCCCGTGTGATGGAATGGTCATCCGGCGGCGATGATGGCGGGGATGCGTCGATATGAGCGAGAAAAAGCCAATCGTTCTAGACGCGAAAACTCGTAAAGGGCAGGCCACTGCGTCTGACCCTAACAACACAGTTTGGGTGTCCGCGAACGCGGGCTCCGGCAAAACCCATGTGCTGTCACAGCGCGTAATTCGCCTGCTTTTGGATGGTGTCGAGCCCTCGCGTATTCTGTGTCTGACTTACACTAAGACAGCGGCTGCGCAGATGGAGAACCGTGTGTTCGAGCGCTTGGCGGCATGGACGTCGCTTGATGACACAAAACTAAGTGACGCGATATTTGAGATTGAAAGCAAGCGCGCCAGCGCTGCCCGCCTCAAGGCGGCACGCAATTTGTTTGCCCGCGCACTGGAAACTCCCGGTGGATTGCAGATCCAAACCATCCACGCCTTTTGCACATCCGTTTTGAAGCGCTTCCCGCTGGAAGCCAATATTGCCGGGCACTTCGAACTGCTCGATGATGCGACGGATGCTTTTATCCGCGAGGAAGCCAAACGCCAAATCACCATCCAAGCCTATCGAGGCGGCGATGAGGAATTGTCTTCGGCGTTTGAAACCGTGCTGGATGCTGGCGGCGAAGAGGGATTGAAAAATCTGTTTGAGGCAGCGCTAGGCGGGCCAAACCGCAGTGCGCTGGCAGGCTTTTTGGCGGATTTGAAATCAGGGGCAATTAACGCGTCTGCGTTGGATGATTTGGTGGGGTTGACGCCGGAGGATACCGCCGAGAAAATCATCGCTGATAGTTGGCCGCTGCTGGCCCTGCCAGTGGATATGATGCGGGCGCTGGCAAAAATTGCACCAACATCAAAGCTGAAAACCATCAGCGAATTTGGCTATGCGCTGGGCGCAATTGTCAATGTTACGTCGCCTAATGAACGGCTGGAACATCTCACAAAAGTGTTTCTGAAAGTCGATGGCGACCCGCGCAAAGCCTCAAATTTTGCCAAGGAACCGCTGCTATCGGTTGTTCCAGATTTGGCGGATCGCTTTGATTTTGCCTGTGCCCAAATCCTCGAAACGAACGACAAGCTCGCCCGCCGCACCATGCTTGATATCACCCGCGCCGCGCATGTACTGATCCGCAAGCTCAGCGAACGGCACATCAAAATGAAGCGTGAAAGCGGCAAGCTGGACTATGAGGATTTGATTGAGGCGACGCGCAATCTCTTGAGCCGTGATGCGGCAGCGGCGTGGGTGCAATATAAGCTCGACCAAGGCATAGACCATGTGTTGGTGGACGAAGCACAAGACACCAGCCCGCGCCAGTGGGATTTGGTCAATGCGCTGACGGGCGACTTCTTTAGCGGCGAAACTGCCGCTAAGAAACGCCGGACGCTATTTGTCGTAGGCGATGAAAAGCAGTCGATCTATTCGTTCCAAGGCGCGCGGCCTGAGGTCTTTGCGGACAATGGCCGCGAAAAAGCACGGCGCGTTTTAGAAGCCAAAATGAATTTCGAGAGCGTGAAATTTCCGCTTTCGTTCCGTTCAACGCCCGAAGTCTTAAAGGCGGTCGATCTGGTGTTCGGCAAAGCGCATGAAGGGCTGGTCAGCGGCGGCGATTACATCGATCACACCACCATTCGCGCCGATCAACATGGACGCGTTGAAGCGTGGGATTATATGCGTCCCGATCCTAAGGACGAGACACAAAAGGACATTGACGAGGATTGGACTAGGGCGGTCGATCACTTAGCGGCGCCCGCCGTAATTCTTGCGAAAAACATCGCTGATGAAATCAAGCGGTTGGTGGGCAAAGAGCAAAATCCAGCGACTGGCAAGTTGGTTCGTGCGGGTGATATTCTCATTCTGGTGCGCAAACGGGACCAGTTTATGCACGCGCTATCGCGGGAGCTTAAGGACCGCAATGTGCCAGTTGCGGGCGCTGACCGGCTGACACTAACGTCTCACATTGCGATATTAGACCTGATGGCGCTGGCGCGTATCACACTGCAACCCGATGATGACTTGTCACTTGCCGCACTGCTGCGCAGCCCGGTTTTTGGCCTGCGTGACTATGAGCTGACCAAGCTAGCGGCGGGACGAGACAACATGATTTCGTTGCTCGACTGCCTTGCTAACGCTGCTCAGTCTGATGAGCGCCTGGCGCTCATTGTCGCCTCGCTCAAGCGCTGGCGGGGCGAGGCTGACCTTGTTCCGGTCTATGAGTTTTTTGCAAAGATACTTGGTCGGGACGGCGTTCGTGCCAAGCTTGTCGGGCGGCTCGGCGAAGAGGCATCGGACATTATCGACGAGTTTTTATCCTATGCCTTGGCGTCTGAGCAGAGCGGTATTCACGGCCTGCAATCCTTCATCGAGATACTGAGTGACGCCGCGCCGGAGATCAAACGCGAGGCGTCAGCGGGACGTGATGAAGTGCGCATTATGACCGTTCACGGCGCGAAGGGGCTGGAAG
>JANPBE010000663.1:0-2727 GCA_031430295.1 Phyllobacterium sp. | reverse complement strand
AGGGGAGAGGAAAGATGCCGCCCACCTTGGCTCCCTTCCTCTCCCTCATCGAAGATGGGGGATGAGGTGGCGCGGGCGTTAGCCCGTGACGGTGAGGGGGTGGTGAAAGTTATCATCGTGGATTGGACTTAAGTTGCGCGGGGAAAAATCGCAGGTCAAACGCGATGGTCTTTTCAAACAAACGGCCATCCAGCGCGGCAAGAATTGTTTCAACAACCTCTGTGGTTTTGCTCAAAACTTCATGGCTCCAAAACCTGATAACTGAATAGCCCAAGCCATTCATATAGTGATCGCGTCTTGCATCATAGGCGTTGTCTGAATGTTGGCTGCCGTCCAGTTCAACAACGAGCTTCTGACTACGACACAGAAAATCGGCAAAATACGGGCCGACGGGAAATTGACGCACAAACTTATAGCCACCAAGTTGGCGACCCTTCAATTCCAACCATAGACGTCCCTCGGCATGGTTCTCACCATCCCGCAGATTGCGGGCCCTGTCCGTCGTAAAACTCTGCCGCCTGCTTCTTGATTGATCCTCCATCAAAACCTCGGAATCCCCGGAAATGCCACTTTCCCATTTGAAACATGCATCCGCCCCAACTCAGCACAGCGGTGCAATGACGGGAACACTTTGCCGGGGTTTAGCAACGCTTGCGGATCAAACGCTACTTTCACGCGCATTTGCACGTCAAGATCAGTTTCATTGAACATCACGGGCATCAGGTCGCGCTTTTCTACGCCGACGCCATGCTCGCCCGTCAGCACGCCGCCGACAGCAACACACAGCCGCAAAATATCGGCACCGAAGTTTTCGGCCTTTTCGAGCTGGCCTTCGATGTTAGCATCGTACAAAATAAGCGGGTGCAAATTGCCGTCGCCTGCGTGAAAAACATTGGCAACTTTCAGATCATATTTCTCAGACATTTCGCGCATACCCTTCAACACTTTGGGCAATTCTTTGCGCGGTATGGTCCCGTCCATGCAGTAATAATCAGGCGAAATACGCCCGACAGCCGGAAACGCCGCCTTGCGGCCCGCCCAGAAATTCATACGCTCGGCCTCGCTGGTGGAGACTTTCAGCGTTACAGATTTATTGGCTGTGGCGATGGCTTCGACGCGCTTTAAGAGATCATCGACCTCGGCTTCAGGTCCGTCCAGTTCCACGATCAACAGCGCCTCGACGTTGAGCGGATAGCCGGCGTGGACGAAATCTTCCGCGGCCTGAATGGCGAGCTGGTCCATCATTTCCATGCCGCCGGGGATGATGCCTGCGGCGATAATATCGGCCACGCACTGGCCCGCTGCCTCGCTGGAAGAGAAGCCAATCAGCGCCGCGCGGGCGGTTTCAGGCTTTTGCAACACGCGCACTGTAACTTCAGTGACGACGCCGAGCAGGCCTTCCGAGCCTGTCATCAGCCCCAACAAATCATAGCCCTCGCTGTCCAAATGCTGGCCGCCGAGGCGGATGATGTCGCCATTTATCAGCACCATTTCCACGCCCAAAACATTGCTGGCGGTAAGACCGTATTTCAACGAATGCACGCCGCCGGAATTTTCCGCAACGTTGCCCCCGATAGAGCAAGCAATCTGGCTGGACGGGTCCGGCGCATAGTAAAAGCCATCAGCTTCCACTGCCCGTGTGATGCCCAAATTTGTCACGCCGGGCTGCGCCGTTACCGTGCGGTTCATCAGGTCCACATCGAGCACTTTGTTGAAGCGCGACATGACCAAAAGCACCGCATCTTCCAGCGGCAACGCACCGCCGGACAGCGATGTGCCAGAGCCGCGCGGCACCACTTTGATTTTTTCCTTGTCGCAATATTTCAATATTTTGGACACTTGTGCCGTGGTCTGCGGCAGCACCACGACCATCGGCATTTGGCGGTATGCCGTCAGCCCGTCGCTCTCGAAAACCCGCATTCCAGTTTGGCTGTCCACGATGCCATCGCCATCCACGAACTCGCGCAATTGCGCGATGATTTCGCTGCGCTTTTCAAGCGTCTTGGCGTTGGGTTTTGGCATCATCAGCGATGTCATGGAAATGGTTCCGCGTTAGGTTTGAGCAACGATAAATACGCGACCATCGCTTCCCGTCAATGCCTTAACCCCCGTATAATCAGGAATGGTCGCCAGTGCGGTTTCGTGCTTATGCGTGTGGGTGGCCGTGATGACCACGACCGACGCGCCGGAGGCCTCGCCTGCCAATATTCCGGCTGGCGCGTCTTCAAACACCAGACAATCGGCGATATCCACACCCAACTTTTCAGCGCCCAACATGAAGCAGCGCGGGTTTGGCTTGCCCTGCTTCACATCCTCGCCGGTCACCATAATATCGGGGCGCGGAATGCCTGCCTTTGCCATGCGTACCACTGCGAGCTCTCTAGGCGCGGAAGTGACGATGGCCCAGCGGTCGCGCGGCAGGGAATTTAAGAAATCAATCGCGCCGCCAATGGGCACGATGCCTTCCAAATCAATCATTTCATCGGCGCAAATTTGATCCGTCTCAGCTTGCGGATCAACGCCGGGCAGACCGAGATTTGAAATTGTGTCAAAGCCGCGCACGCCATGAATTGTCGGCAAAAAAGTCGCCACATCCAGCCCGTGCTTTTGCGCCCACTTGGTCCAGACACGCTCGGCAGCTACGATGGAGTTTAATATTGTGCCATCCATATCAAACAGAAAAGCGGCGTATGGCTTGTTTAAAACAAGCGTCTTAGGTGCGGTCAC
>JANPBE010000662.1:0-4098 GCA_031430295.1 Phyllobacterium sp. | reverse complement strand
CATTGGGTAGCCTTCGTCGCGGCGTCATACCACACCACCAGTGTCTGCCGTTCAGCATCAGTAATCTGCGACAAGTTCGCTGGCGGCATGGCGTGCGATCGTCCGGCTTGCAAATAAATCTCATGCGCATGGGCAGCAATCTGCGCATCAGTTTCCAGCATCACGCCCTTGGGCGCAAAGTGCATGCCTTCCCATGAGGGTTCTGCCGCATGGCACATGGAGCAACGACCCATCACCACATCACGAGCAGCGGCAAATTCAGCCACGTTGGTAAGCTTCATCCCGGCGTCGGAAACCTTGGGGTCGCCTGTCAAAATCTTCGGTGTTGAAGAGAGCCAAATAATGATGATGAACAAAATTGTCGCCGCCAGCCATGTCCAGTGCGGATTGCCTTTGCGAGCATGAACCGAGTTAAAATAATGCCGAATCAGCGCACCAATCGGAAACACCAAGGACGCAATCACCCAGTTAAACGGCGTGCCAAATGCCAGCGGGTAGTGGTTCGATAACATAAAAAACAGCACAGGCAGCGTCAGATAATTATTGTGCAGCGAGCGTTGTTTAGCAATCTTGCCATATTTCGGGTCCGGCTTCTTACCCGCTATCAAATCCGCCACAACAATTTTCTGGTTGGGAATAATTACCGCAAAGACATTGGCAGACATAATAGTCGCGGTTATCACGCCAAGATGCAGCATCGCAGCGCGACCTGTAAACAGCTTTGTATAGCCCCACGCCATAAAAATCATGAACCCGTAAAGCAGCAGCAACAGTAGCCATGTGTTCTCACCAAGCGGTGATTTGCACAGCTGATCGTACAAAATCCAGCCGACGAATATGGACGCAACAGAGATGGCGATCCCTTGCAGGGGCGAAATATCCAACACATTTTTATCAATGAGAAACAGGTTCGCACCCGCATAATAAACCACGCACAGCATCAAAAAACCGGAAATCCACGTGCCGTAACTCTCCCACTTAAACCACGTCAAATGGTCAGGCATTTCAGCAGGGGCAACCAGATATTTGCGGATGTGATAAAACCCGCCGCCATGCACTTGCCACTCCTCGCCGTGCGCGCCCTCAGGTAAGTTTGGCGCTTGCCGTAGACCCAAATCCAGCGCAACAAAGTAAAAAGACGACCCAATCCAAGCGATGGCCGTGATCACATGCAGCCACCTAACAGCAAACGACAGCCACTCCCAAAATATAGCAAAATCCAGCATTCAGTCCGCTCGCAAATCATTCCTATGCAATGAATGATTTGCAGCCTTTAAGGCAGAACGCAATTGCAAACTTAACTAAGCGACCCTGGCAAATGTTTCATGCGCATTTGCATTTTTCATAACGCTGGATTCAAAATCTGATAGCGTCATCGCACCGCTATAGAGATAGCCTTGGAAAACATCACAGCCATGCTGCATCAGGAAGTTTTCCTGAGATTGAATTTCGACATGTTCTGCAACAGTGGTCAGACCAAGTGCCTGCGACATTGCCAGAATGCTGCGAACCAACGCCATATCTTTCGGGCGGCTCTGCATGTCCTTGACAAACTTGCCGTCAATTTTCACCTCATCCAGCGCCATCTCTTTCAAATGTCCCAGTGAGGAGAAGCCGGTACCAAAATCATCCAGCGACAAACGCACACCGGTGGTTTTGAGGCTCTGCATGAGTTTGACTGAGTTATCGCGGTTTTTTGAGATAACCTGCTCGGTAAACTCAAGCGTCAGCAGTTTAGATGGAATTTGACGGGCTTTAATGAGTGTACGAAGCTCGCGAACAAAATCCTTACTCAAAAACTGCTGCGCACTAATATTGACAGCAAGCTGCATCCGCGAAGTCGCGCTAGATCTTTGCCACTCCATCAATACCAAGGTCGCGGTGTCTAAAACCCATTTGCCAATCTCGCGTATTTGGCCATTTTGCTCGGCAATAGGCATAAACATATCTGGTGTTAGGAGCCCAAGCGAAGGGTGGTTCCAGCGTATCAACGCCTCCGCCCCGACAATCACACCATCGCGGTTGACCTGAGGTTGGAAGCGCAAGATCAGCTCGTCGCGGGCAATTGCATTTTTCAAATCACGCGCGATTTGTGCATGGCTTTCTGTTTCGAGATGCTCACCCTCTTCAAACAATTGATAAGCATTACGGCAGACTTTTTAACATTGTACATCGCCGTGTCAGCAAATTTCAAAATATCATCAACAGACTTGGCTTTGCCGTCAAAGGTGATAACGCCAATGCTGCAAGTCACGCGATGCTCATCCTCGCCGAATTTGAATGACTTACGAACGACGTTTAGCACCTTTTCCGCAACATTTTCGGCATTCTGCTTTGCGCTAAGCCAGTCGCGACCCAGATCATCCATCAAAACAACGAATTCATCACCGGCAAGTCTAGCGACGGTATCATTCTTACGGCTGACTTGCGTCAGTCGCCGCGCCATCTCCACCAGCACCTTGTCTCCAACATCATGGCCGTGAGTGTCATTAAGCTGCTTGAAATTATCTATGTCGATGAACAGCACAGCCGCATGGTCGTTGCGACGGGCGCACGCGGCAATCGTCTGCTGCAGGCGGTCGGCTAAATAGCGGCGGTTTGGCAACTTCGTCAGCGGGTCATTAAATGCCAGCGCGCGGATATCCTCTTCGTCTGCCTTTAGACTGGTTATATCCTGCAAATAGCCGTGCCAGATAACTGTGCCATCAGGCTTCAGTTCCGGTGTGGCCTGCACTTTAAGCCACTTGGGCTTTCCACCATCTGTAACAACCTGAAACGAGTGCGCCCATACGTCGAGCTTTAGGCGCGAGCTACGCAAAGACTGGCTATAAGCCAAAAGATCATTGGGGTGAATAAGTGAAAGAAAATGTTCAATATCGAATTTCACAACATCTTGACGATGATCCAGCAATTCACGAAAGCCGGAGCTGCTGAAGATGACATCAAATGTACCACCGGGCTTGCGCTCCAACTGAAAAAGACCACCGGGCACATGCGACGCCAATTTACGCAACCGTCCCTCTTCTTCCGATCTTTTTACCGTGTCTGTTATATCAACGACCGTGCCTTCGTAATGAGTGGCTTTTCCAGTTTTTGGATCGCGCACCAAACGTGCATTTTCACGAATCCAGATATTGCCCTTCACCGGTCCCGTATTTACCTCGGAAACGAAGTTATCAATCTTGTTATGCTCAGCAAGTAACGCCTTAAATTCAGCGTGCCGCGTCGGGTCCACATACCAGTCACCGGCATTTCCATTGACGCGGGCAATCAGTTCCTTTTCAGACCGTTCGCCGCATATCGCCACCATTGCAGGATTCGAGCCCTTCAGCACGCCGTCCAGCGTGGTTATGTAATACCCTTCGCTGAGGTTATTGATGACATCGCTAAGGCGTTGGCGATCCGTTGCGCCCGCCCTCATTTGTTTCAGACAGAACAAAATCGTCGTGCAAGCCGCAACCGCAGCTAACAACCCAACCACTATTAAAACAGCTTGCCCGCCCACAATGCCACATCCCACACAACTGATAGCGCTCAGGTTGCGCTACACAGGTTTACATTGGGCTAACTTAGACAGAATTGGGCGATTCACTGAAAATATGATGAAAAATGCCTTAAGCCGGCGGCAACTATTTTGTTAGTTTTGCGTCGCCTTCGCGCCAGCCAAGGCCAAATCACTCAAGCCCTCGCCGCCATTGGAAATAACCATCGCCAGTGCCTTGCGCATCCGCGGCTCCCAGAATGAAACAATATGCTCGGAAATGCCCGCAATGGCCTCTTCGCGCGGGTATGGCCGATAAAAATCAGCCATTTGATTTATCATGCGCACCAAATCACCATTGTCACTCATAGCAAATTCCTATTTCTCAAAAATCATAATGCCACCGGGAGCACGGCAGGCAATCGTTAGCCCAGCCTTATGCGCCAGCGTCAAAGCCAACGCACTCGGCGCAGAAAGGCTCGCCACAAACCCAATGCCCAGTGCGGCGGCCTTCTGCGCCATTTCAACACTAAAGCGACTGGAGAGAACGATAAAACCATCACTGACCTTAGCATTACCACGCACCATCGCACCGCCCAGCTTATCGAGAGCATTGT
>JANPBE010000661.1:0-1857 GCA_031430295.1 Phyllobacterium sp. | reverse complement strand
CGCGGCAGCGCGATCGTGATAAAACGGTCCAAAAATTCATACATGCGGTTGGCGCGAAGTGTAACCTGCGTACCAATTGGCATTTGTTCACGAACCTTGATGGTCGCAATTGAATTGCGAGCGCGTGGAACAACAGCCTTTTGACCGGCGATCATAGAAAGATCTTCGGCCGCAATGCCCGGCTTCTTGGAGTCGGCAGTCGCCTCACCAACACCCATGTTCAAAACGATCTTGGTAATCCGTGGGATTTCCATTTCGTTTGAATACTTAAACTGTTCGAGCATGCTCTTGCGTATAACATCGTTATACATCTGCTTGAACCGAGGCAAATTACTGATCTCAGCCATCTATCAAGGCTCCCGAACGCTTGGCCACACGGACCTTCTTGCCATCACGAACTTCGAAGCCGACACGAGTCGCCTTGCCATCCTTAGGATCAAGAACACTAACATTGGACAGGTTGATCGGCGCTTCTTTCGAAATGATACCGGCTTCCTGCGTTTGTGACTGGCGCTGATGGCGCTTTACCAAGTTGATACCGCGTACGAGCGCAGTGTCTTCCTTTGGCATCACAGTGATAACCTCACCGGTGCGACCCTTGTCGCGGCCAGCAAGTACGACGACCTTGTCGCCTTTGCGAATCTTGTTCACGAGCGCCTCTCCTTAAAGAACTTCAGGGGCGAGCGAGATGATCTTCATGTGGTTCTTGGCGCGAAGCTCGCGTGGAACCGGCCCGAAGATACGCGTGCCAATAGGTTCTTTTTTGTTATCAATCAGAACGGCAGCGTTGTTATCAAAACGGATAACGCTCCCATCCTGCCGGCGAATGTCTTTAGCGGTACGTACAACGACCGCCTTCATAACATCACCCTTTTTTACGCGGCCGCGCGGGATAGCTTCCTTGATCGACACAACAATAATGTCGCCAACGTGAGCATAACGCCGCTTCGAACCGCCTAGCACCTTGATGCACATAACACGACGCGCGCCGGAATTATCCGCCACATCGAGGTTGGTTTGCATCTGAATCATGACAGGCCGCCTTCTTCTATCTGTCGGGGCTGGCTAAGGCAGCACAGTCCCGGTTTGACTTGTCTATAGTTACTTTGCTGCGTCGCCGTTTAAAACGACCCAGCGCTTATCCTTAGAAATCGGCGCCGATTCTTCAATCGACACGACGTCACCAGTCTTGAAATGATTGGTTTCGTCGTGTGCCTTATATTTCTTCGAACGGCGAACAGTTTTTTGTAATTGAGGATGGGCAAAACGACGCTCCACCTTAACCACAACAGTTTTTTCACTTTTGTCGCTGACGACAACACCCTGCAGAATACGCTTCGGCATGATAGTTCCTTTAAGCCTTGGCTACGGCCGCCTTCTGGCGGGCGATAGTCTTGATGCGGGCGATGTCACGGCGAACTTCCTTGACACGAGCGGTTTTTTCGAGCTGACCGGTTGCCTTCTGGAAGCGCAGGTTAAACTGCTCCTTCTTCAAGCTAGCCAGTGAATCACCCAACTGGTCTGCGGTCATTGCCTTTACGTCTGACGATTTCATGGCGCTCTCCTTATTCAGCAATACGCTGTACGAAACGTGTGCGAACTGAAAGTTTCGCCGCACCGAGGCGAAGAGCCTCACGGGCGATTTCTTCCGAAACACCACCAATTTCGAACATGATGCGGCCCGGATGTACCCGCGCTGCCCAATATTCAATAGAGCCCTTGCCCTTACCCATACGCACTTCAGTCGGCTTTTTCGACACAGGCAAATCCGGGAAAATACGGATCCACACACGGCCGGCACGCTTCATTTGACGCGTAATCGCACGGCGGGCAGCTTCGATTTGACGAGCGTTAACC
>JANPBE010000660.1:0-11895 GCA_031430295.1 Phyllobacterium sp. | reverse complement strand
CCTCCCCTCAAGGGGGAGGGGAACAAATCGGTACCAGACCGGATGAAGTGGCGATCTTCGATTATATCTATGGCGTGCTGCATTGCCCGCATTACCGCGAAACTTATCGTGAGTTTTTGAAGATTGATTTTCCGCGTGTGCCTTATCCGCCAAGTCCTGAGATTTTTTGGGATGTTTCCAACAAGGGAACAGCACTACGCCGTCTGCACCTGATGGAAGACGCCGCCATTGGCGCTGCGCCTTACAAGTTTGATGGCGCGGGCGATAGCGTTGTCGGCAAGGTGGAGTTTAAGGAAACAAGCGGCCCCCTCTCTGTCACCTCCGGTGACATCTCTCCCCCGAGGGGCGAGATTAAAGGCAGTGTATTTATCAATGAGAGCCAATATTTTGAAGATGTGCCGTTGATTGCGTGGAACTTCTACATCGGCGGCTATCAGCCAGCACAGAAATGGTTGAAAGACCGCAAAGGGCGGGCGCTTTCGTTTGATGACATCCGGCACTATCAAAAAATCATCAAGATTTTGAGCGAGACCGACCGGATTATGAAAACGATTGAGATGCCGCTGGGGTGAGACTGCCCCTCTCCGTCACGGGCTTCGCCCGCGACACCTCTCCCGCAAGCGGGCGAGGTTAAACGCGGCGGCTCTCTCTTGCCCTTTGTGCTGCGCGCTTCACGCTGGCAAATAGACGTGTCGCTCGTGAATTTGTGTGCAGGCAATGGTGATGCCGTAGCAGTGGGATAGAATTTCTGGCGTCATCACTTTTTTTGGTTCGCCCGAGGCGATGGTTTTGCCGTGGGCCAGCATGTGGATTTTATCCGCGTAGGCGGCGGCAAGATTTAGATCGTGCAGGACGGCAATGACACCGCCGCCGTGTTTGGCAAAGGCGCGGGCGGCGTCCATGACGGCGATTTGGTGTTTCAGGTCGAGCGAGGACACAGGTTCATCCAGAAACAGCCAGCGTGGTTGGTTTGTTGCTTTGTCCGTGTTCACTTGGGCCAGCACACGGGCGAGATGAACGCGCTGCTGCTCGCCGCCGGATAGTTGGTGAATTTTGCGTGCGGCATAGCCCGACAGGCCAACGAGACTGAGGCACTTATCCACCACATCGCTGGCTTTAAGGCCGCCGCCAGCTTCCACGCCGAGCCGCACCACTTCGCGAACGGTGAAGGGAAACGCAAGGCTGACGCTTTGTGGCAGCACCGCCCGCATAAGTGCGAGTTGCCAGGGCTGCAAGTGCGCGATGTTGTGTTCGTTCAGGTGAATATCGCCGGTATCGGGCGCTAACTCACCCGTTAACGCGCGGGTGAGGGTGGTTTTGCCTGAGCCATTTTGGCCCAAAATGACTGTGACTTCGCCTGCGCGCGCCGCGAAGTTAATGTCATGCAAAATCCGTTTGCCCTCAAGGCTCACGCTTATATCGCGCGCGATCATCTGCATGTTAAAGTCCTTCCGCGCGGGAGCGGCGTGTCAAAATGGCGATGAACACCGGCGCGCCAATAAGCGCGGTAACGATGCCAATGGGCAGCTCGGCAGGCGCCACAATGGTGCGGGCAAATATATCGGCCACGAGCAGCAGAGATGCGCCTGCAAGGGCGCTGGCGGGAATAAGCGCGCGATAATCCGGCCCGATGATAAGCCGCAATATGTGCGGCACAATGATGCCGACAAAGGCGATGCCGCCGGACACGGCCACAGCCACACCCGTGGCGGCTGACACATATAAAATGGCAAGATGTTTGAGCCGCTGCACGCGGATGCCCAAATGCAGTGCTACACTCTCGCCCATCATGATGGCATTAAGCCCGCGCGATTGGCTGGCCATGCCCAGTAGCGAAATGAGGATAAGCGGTCCGGCCACAGCCAGCTTCATCCATGTTGAGCCTGCCAGAGAGCCAAGCTGCCAGAAGGTGAGCTCGCGTAGTTGTTGCTCATCGGCGACGAAAATCAAAAGGCCGGTGATTGAAAAAGCGACAGCCCCAACGGCGATGCCTGCCAATATCAACGTGGTGATGGCCGTTACGCCTCTGGTGGTGGCGAGGCGATAAAGCAGGGCTGTGACCGACAATGCGCCACCAAAGGCAGCCAGCGGTAGCGCGAAAATGCCGACTGTGGCTAACAGGCCTGCAAACCAGCTGCGGCCCAGCACAATGATGCTAACCGCGCCAAGGCTTGCGCCCGCCGACACACCAACAACGCCGGGATCTGCCAGCGGGTTGCGAAACAGGCCCTGCATCACAGCGCCGGAAACGGCCAGCGCCGCGCCGACTACCATGCCTGTCAAAACACGCGGCAGGCGGATATCGCGCAATATCAGCAGGTCACGCGCGGCGGATGAGTGATCCACCTCGCCAATGCCAGTCCATGCGGCGATGGCATTGAGGAGCGAAGCATCAGCCGCTCCCGCTGTCAGGCTGAAAAACGCAATCGCTAGCAACAGCAAAGCGCACAGCATGATTACAGTTCGTGCGCTTTGCGTGCGGTCGCCATCGTGGGAGCGAAACCGCAGGCCAACCATTTGTACCAGACTCATGGGGCGGATGCCGGAACTGTGGCCAGTGCGTCTGAAAGCTCCTTTACTGCGTCCGCCGTGCGCGGGCCAAAGCCGAGCAGATAGTTACCATCGAAACGGAAGACGGCATTGTTTTTAACGGCCGGACTATCGCGAAACGCGGGGTTTGCCTTCAGCTCCGTATCAGCGGCGGCGTGGTCGCCTTCACGGCTCATCATGATAATGGCATCAGGCGCGGCTGCGATAACCGCTTCATCGGCCACTTGTTTGTAGCCTGTAAAGCTGGTCATCGCGTTGGTCGCACCCGCCAATTTGATGATGCCGTCAGCAGCATTGTCAGCACCCGCAGCCATCACTTTGCCACCCTGCATAGACAGCACAAAAATGACCTTGTGCGGCTTTGAATTTGCCGCCGTTACAGCCGCTGCATCGAGCTTTGCTTTTACCTCCAGGGCGAGTTTTTCGGCCTTTTCAGGCACCCCAATGGCAGCGCCCACTTCGCGAATTTTGGTGGCAACGCCAGCGGCATCAAAGCTGTCATTTATCTCTGACAAGGGTATGGACGCCGCCTTCAACGCATCCATCGTTTCTTGCGGGCCACTGCCTTTCACGGCGAGGATCAAATCCGGAGTGACTGAAAGCACGCCTTCAGGCGAAAGCGCCCGCATGTAGCCAACATCTGGCAATTTATTTGCGGCTTCCGGAAAATTGCTCGTGGTATCGCGGGCAATGAGCCTGCCTTCTTCGCCAAGCGCATAAACGATTTCAGTGACCGCGCCGCCAATAGCGACAATGCGTTTTGCTTCTAATCCGCCTGCGGCATTGGCTATGGAGGCTGCTGTCAGCGCAATAGTGGCAATAGTTGAAAGCGCAAGACGCATCCTGCGGGACATAATTAGCTGCATAATTACTACCTCTTACGCGGCTTTGCGTTCATCGCGGCGCGGCAGATTGCTCACAATGGTACGCCATTCCGGACGCTCATCATAACCTTCGATGCGCTTGCCAAAAAACTGAATGATAAGCTTGCCGTCCTTGTCATAGGCTTCGACCGAATGAACGCTGCCTTTGTCGACGGGCTTGCGCACGGCAAAGGCTGAATCAATATGGTCGGCGCGCAAATGCAAATGGAAAGTCTCATCCATAACATTCAGCCACGGGCCCATTGTTTTGATGTTCACAACCGGGCCGGAATGGATTTGGATGCAGCCGTCATTGCCAACAAAGCACATGATCGGCAGGCCATCTTCAACCGAGGCTTCAAACATTTGCGCAACAGCGCCGGACGCCAGCTCTTCAACGTAGTCATCGCCAGCAGCGCGAATGGCATCAATGCGCTCGATCTTCAATTTTGCCAGCAGCGGGAAAAACTGATGCGTGTCAGTCATTGCCGCCCAGCCCTCGCGCAGGTCTTTTACCTTCGCGGCATCCGGTTTGGTATGCTTTATTGCGCTCACGCGCGGCGTAACCGTAATGCCCTCAGATTGATCGCTCGATACAAACCGCCCAATCAGCGCGTGCCAAGCATTGATGTCAGTTGACGGGCGGGTATGGATTTTATGAACCGCATCGCCATGCTTATCAAAAAACTGAAGCGAGCGGCGCACCTCGCCATTGTTGGTTTTTGACACGGCAAACAAATGCACCCAGTGCGCTGGAAACATGCGGGTATCAATCTGCGCGCCGAGCATCATTGAGGCGTGCTTGCCAGCGATAAACTTATCATAAACGCCGATCTTTTCGTGAACGGCGCTTTCATTGCGCGTCAACGCCATCACTTCGCCGAGCACCTCAAGCGAGGAAAACAAACCATCAAAATCCAGCGTCATTCTGGAGGCGCTATCGCCAACGAATGCCGCGACGAGTTCGCCTTCGGTGATGCCGTTGATCTTAGCAAAATCGCGCTCACGCGAAGAGGGGTCAGCGGCGCGGGCGGTACGGATTTCAGACGGTGTCATGCTCAAGGCTCCTTATTCTTGATTGTTGTGGGGCCGGGCTTGCATGACGCTGGCTGGGCATAATGTGAATATATAGTTGACTCTGATTATCACCTTTTATATCAAACGCAATAGTGGAGTTAAACACTCATGTTAAAAACTCCAAACGAACGCAAGCCAGCCGACGCCAGCCAGCACCAATAAACAACAGGAGACTACAATGGGTTTAGCGGGGCGCAGGGCTTCAGCTTTGGCATGTGGCGCAGCTTTGGCTGTGATTGCAACAATGGCTGTGGCACAAGAAAAACCAACAACGGCACCAGCTAAGCAGGGGCGGTTGACGCTATTGCAGCGCATCGTTTTGGGTGCGGGCATTGGCAAGGTGGCAATTGATACACCGCAGGCTGTTTCGGTTGTCGATCAAGAACAACTGGACGAGCGCATGGGCACAACAGTCGGCGATGTACTGGATGAAATTCCCGGCGCCAATGTGTCTGGCTCAGAGCGCTTGCTTGGAGAAACATTCAACATTCGTGGCGTGGGCGCACCAGAATCTGCGGGCGATGAGGGCCGTATTATTGTTACGGTTGACGGCACGGGGAAATTCTACGAATCCTATCGCATGGGCGGGTTCTTTTCTGATCCCGAACTTTACAAGCGCATGGAAGTGCTGCGCGGGCCTGCGTCTTCAACGCTCTACGGCTCGGGCGCTTTAGGCGGCGTTATCAATTTCGTTTCCAAAGATGCGTCTGATTTTCTTAAGGAAGGACAGAAGGGCGCGGTTCGCCTCAAGTCCACTTATGATACCAATTCGGGCAGCTGGCTGGCGTCCTCCATTGTCGCGCTGCGCCTCAATGAAAATGCCGAATTCTTGTTTGCCGGCAATTTCCGCAAGATGAATGATTACAAAACTGCCGATGGTGCTGTCATCGCCACGGAAGCGAAAGCGCCGTCTGGTCTTGCCAAAGGCACGTTCCATTTCGGCGATGGCAATGAGCAAGTCCTGCGTCTTTCCTACCAGCATTGGACCAGCCCGTCCGAAGATCAACCTTATGCGCAGGTCACGACCACACCGGCCTTCGGCACGATTGATCGCACGGTTACTGACAAGACAGCGATCATTGCTTATGAAAATCCAGCTTCAGATAATGAGTGGCTAAATCTCAAAGCCCAGCTCTCTTACAGTGATACAACCAACGAGCAATCTGGTGCATCGGGTGTGGGTAGCACGCTGTTTAATGACGCCACATATGGCTATAAAACTTGGCAGCTGAACGCACAGAACACTTTCGATCATTCGGGCGATAGTTGGGAAAACCATTTCATATTTGGTTTTCAGGCGGCCAATTTGGCGCGTTCTGTAGAAACAGCAGCTGACTATGGCTTCCACCCGCAAGGCACGAGCTCCAAATTTGGTGTTTTCGCGCAAGATGAATTCATCTGGGATGAAAAGCTGACGCTTATTCCTGGCATTCGCGTTGATATGCAGACGTTGACGCCTGACGCCGGCCTCACTGGCGCGCAGACGATGACTGCCACCGGCGTTTCGCCAAAGCTCGCTGCGCATTACAAATTCAACGAAAATTTCGCTGTGTTTGGCTCCTACGCTCATACAGAGCGCCTGCCGACCATCGACGAAATATTCTCTAATGACTTTGCTTTGCCAGCCGATAATTATTCCTTCGATTTGAAGAAGGAGCGTTCGGATAATATCGAAATTGGCGCGTCTGCTTCCGCCTATGACATGATTACCGCTGGCGATACGTTGCAGGTGAAGGGAACCTTGTTCCGTAACAACATAAAGGATTATATCGAGCGCTATCGTAACCTAGACCCACAGTACCGCAACACTGGCCATGCCGTACTTTACGGCGCAGAACTTGAAGTGGCCTACGAAAGCGACACGTATTTTGGTAGCGCGGGCTACTCGCTCATTCGTGGTGAAAACCGCGGTGCTATCAGCGCGAGCAATCCATTGGGTTACCTAAACACGGTGGCGCCGGATGAACTTACGGTGTCAGCGGGCTATCGCATATCGGATGAAGGCCTGAAGTTTGGCTGGAAGGGCAGATTTGTGGCGGCGCAAAACCGCGTTGTCGGCACGGCAACGACGCGTCTGGCAAGCAATGGGTTTTCCACTCATGGACTATTTGTTTCGTGGAAGCCCGTCGAAGGACAGGTGTTGAATGGCTTTGAGTTGAACGGTTCTGTCGAGAACATCTTCAACAAGCAGTACAAAGAATATCTGTCCAATGATCCAGCTCCTGGCCGGACATTCAAAATATCGTTGGCAAAGCAGATCGGCTGGTAAAATGGCCGACGTGACGGCAAACCATGATTTCGTGGGTACGGGAGTGGCAGATTTGCCATTCCTCGCCCGCGGGATAGCGCAAGGGGGACGGCAAGCCGCTCGCCATGCGCGGTTTGCCGCCCGCCGACATGCCGTACCGGATCGTTATTTTGAGCAAATTACAGCACAAAATGATCGATTTTCGGCGATAGGTGATAAGAAAGGGCTGCTTCATGGCCCTTTTATCCCAGAAAATATGCTCGATTTGAAATCCGAGCTGACGGATGGCACCGAAGTTCCAGAAAATGCGCTTGATGGGTTTATGGCGGCGCGCGCGCCACTGGATGTCAGTGTCAGCGCGGGCAATTGGTCAGGTGGCCTTGTCTCACTAATTATGCACAGTGCAATGGCAGTCCTTTTGCTCAGCGTAGGCATGACTGTGGAAATACCCGCGGTCGAAGGTGATACCGCCGTGATGGTGACGATCATCGGCAATGCTCCTGAAAATGAGATGGCGGCGCAAAGCAGCCCCGCAGTGGTTATACCAGAGGCCGTAACCGTCGCTCCCCTGCCTCCAGTTCAAGAGCAGCCAAAACAACTGGCAAAAGCCGAGCCGGAGACCATCGCGCCGCAGCAGGCTTTGATTGCCACATCACAGTCCTCAACTCTTTCGACAGTGCTGCCGCAGAAATTACCGGAAGTCGTTGAGCCAAGGGCCATGCCGCCAAAGCCTATGCCGCCAAAGCCCGTTGAAAAGGCAGCGCCGCAAAAGGTGAGCGAGCCGCAAGTCCTTCCCAAGGTTCCCGTTAAAACCAGTGAACCATCGCACAAGCCGCTCCCCGTCAAAAATGAACCCAAGACTGAACCGAAAGCGGAACCGAAGCCTGCAAAGGTTGAGCCCAAGAAAGCACCAAAAGATAAGCCCGTAAAAAAGGCCTCTGAAAAGGCTGAACCTCACGGCAAAAAGACGTTAGAAAAATCAACCGCGAAACCAAACAACGCCAAAGCGGTTAAGTCTGCCGATGCGGCAGGCAAGGGCAAAATTAACGCCCAAAAAGGTGCGGCAGATGGCGTTCAAAAAGGGCAAACCAAAGCCAAATCCGCTGGCAATACGCTCGGAAAAACCGGCGATGCGACTGCATCAAACTATGCTGGATTGGTGCAGCGTAAAATCGCACGCACCCGCCAGCGGCCTGCGGGAGGACGAGGAAATGTCGTCGTCTCATTCACAGTTTCGTCTTCGGGGGGTATTTCCGGTGTTTCAGTTGCTCAAAGCTCTGGCACGCCAGCGGTAGATGCTGCCGCCCTCGATCATATTCGCCGGTCCGCGCCCTTTCCTGCCCCTCCGGCAGGGGCGCAGACTCATTTTCAAATACCAATAACCATCAGATAGAAGGAATATGCCTTGACCATATTTTTGCTTTCCGGGTTTCATCGTGTTGCAGCCGAACGGGGGGATGGATTACGTCCCGAACTGCTGCAAGCATTGACACCAGAACCAACCGCCACATCCAATGTCATCCAATTTGACGAGGCGCAGCGCCGGATTTTTGCCCGCCGCATTCTCCAGCAGGAGACACATTATGTGCGATAAATCAAAGGGCAAAGCTGATGGCTCAATGCACGTCGGGTTACTTGATTTGCCAACAGAAATGTTTGGCTTCATCGAAATCTTACGCGCCATTCTTGCCACTCGCCTCGGTATCATCGACGAGACGCAGCTTGCCACCACTGATGTGGCCGAGGCTTGGTATGGCCGGGGTACAGGTTTAGAAATCACAGCTGCTATCTTGGATTTGATAAGTGTGTTGCGCAGCGCACGGCGCTCTGCATTCCAATTTTCTAATCCAGCCTGCACAGCCTGCCGCGAAATGGTGACGCGCCATGAGTTGGCGCTGGTCAACATTATTATGTACACCATGAGCGGGCGTGCAGCGGCAGCGCGGGCGCAAGCCTTCATATTATGCGAAGGCTCACAGGAAGGCTTCGTTCTGCGCGAGGCCAAACGTGTTGGCACATTGATAGGGGCAACAAAACTAGCCGGGCTTAAGCACGCAGGCGCACAATGAGTGAGCGTGTACATGACATTGCTAGGCCAGAAACCATCAACACGATTGATAGCGCCCAGCTGTTAAATGGCGCACGGGAGCTGGCAATTCGTCACGGCGACCAGCTCTACCGGCTTAAGATCACCAAACAGGACAAGTTAATCCTGACCAAGTGAAATCATCTTCGGTCAGGAGGCTTTCTTCTGGTCGAAGATTTTCAAAAGTGAACGAATATCAGGGCGCCGATCCACTAAATCTGCGATCGTGTGCTTGGCAAGAACCGTAAAGAACGCATTCAATGCCTCCCGCAAGGCGCTATTGAGCGAACACATGTCGATGAGCGGGCAATCTGATCCGCCCTCATCAAAACACTCGGCCATCGAAAATCCATCTTCCGTGACGCGAACCACATCCAATAATGAAATTTCAGACGCCGCGCGGCCAAGACTGATGCCGCCATTGCGCCCGCGCGTGGTTTGCGTAAGCCCAGCCTTGGTCAAGGGCTGCAATATTTTGAACATGAAAAGCTCAGAAACACCGTATGATTTGGCAATATCAGCCATACGGCTCACGGGTTCATCCTTATTGGCCGCACAATACATAAGTATTCGGATGGCATAATTGGTCTGCTTGGTGAGCCTCATGGCGATCCCTGTCTAACCTGTTCTTTTGATTCATTCTAAACTATACTATTTGACTCCTGTTTCAAGCTTATTTATTAGTCCTTATCGGATGAACGGCCTTGAACCGTTTGTAAGAAATGCTTCTGAAAGACAGATCATGATTGTATGCCAATGCAACATCATAACAGTTAAAGATATCGAGCAGGCCATTGAAGGCTTACTTCGTGATGACCCTTGGAAACTTGTGGTTCCGGTTCAGGTCTATCATGCCCTTGGCAAGCGTGGCCGCTGCTGTGGTTGTTTTCCGGGTGTTGTTGACATTATCGTTCGCGTCACAGAATCGCTTCACCGTACAATTAACTCGCCGGAAGCGGAACTTATTTGCTTTGTTGACCGCCTTCGCGAGGTCCATCGCAGACTTGAAGAGGACCGCAAGGTAATCCGAGAACAACTTAATTCTCAAAAAGCGGCATAATCGTCAGTTGCATAATTGGGCCGGATCAGCGAACATAATCCTATCCAGCAATTAGCAGATAGGAATTTGCCATGAAGGGCCATCCAGACGTCATTAAATGCCTTAATGAGGCCCTGTTTCTCGAACTGGGGGCGGTCAATCAATATTGGCTGCACTATCGCCTGCTGGATGATTGGGGATTTGGGCTTTTGGCCAAGAAGGAGCGGGAGGAATCGATCGAGGAAATGCACCATGCCGACAAGATTGTTGCCCGCGTCATTTTCCTTGAAGGTCACCCGAACCTCCAGTCCGTTGCACCGCTGCGCATTGGCCAGAATGTGAAAGAGGTTCTCGAATCTGATCTGGCAGGCGAATATGATGCACGCAAAGCTTATGCTGCCTCACGCGAAGTCTGTCTGAAGCACGGTGACATCGTCACCATGAAGATGTTTGAGGCGCTTTTGCAGGATGAGGAAGGCCATATCGACTTCCTCGAAACTCAGCTTGATCTCCTATCAAAGATAGGTGTCGAGAAGTATGGACAGTTAAACGCTGTGCCGGCCAACCAAACGGTATGATTTTGCATCTCAGTCTCATTTAGGCTAATTTTTTTCAAACTTGACTGGTGACATGTTGGCGCGAAGCCCAAATGTTTTGCCAGACGAGTTCGGCTTTAATTGTTTTGAAGAAGGTGACGAGGATAAAAACAGTCCGGTGGACTGTATTTGCGACGTAAAATAGCGGCATTTTTCTAGCGGTTTACTTTACGGCTCATTCTCGGTGCCCGGATCAATATCAGCTGCTGGCGGCAGTTCCCTAGACCGAGAATTTTGTATCCATTTAGCACGCGTGGAAAAACCAAAGCTTAGATCAGACGTAACCAGCCGCCATGGTTCCCACTGGTTTGTGTTGTCCCCACCACCTCACTTCACGCTAAAGCCACCGTCTGCCATGAGCGTTGCGCCGTTGATGATGGCGGCGTCTTCTGATGCTAGAAAGACTGCGGCGGCGGCTATTTCTGAGGGTTTGGCGAAGCGGCCTACGGGGATGTCGCGTTTGGCTTTTTCGCCTTTTTCGCCCGCCCAGCCTACCAGCGCCATGGGCGTATCAACGACTGTTGGGGCGATGGCATTTGTGGTGATGCCGAACTGTGCCCACTCAATCGCCATCACTTTTGTGAGGTTGATAAGCCCCGCCTTGGTGGCGCCATAAGCGGCGTGGCCTTCAATGGCGATGACGCCGGCCTGCGAAGAAATATTGATGACGCGGCCGCGTCCGGATTTTTTCAAGAACGGCAGCGCAGCGGCGGCCATGAGCCATGGTGCGCGCAGATTGATGCGCATGGTTTTTTCCCACACGTCCACATTGGGATCATCTGCCATGATGATGAGGCCGTAGCCCGCATTGTTGATGAGGATGTCGATGCCCATCGTCTCGCCGATTTCTCGGACGGAGGCGGCGATGGCAGCGGGGTCTTCGAGATCGACGATAAAGCTCTTGTGGTGAGCGCCGAGGCTTGACGCCAGCTCTTGCGCACTGCGCACATCAATAAGCGCGAGTGTTGCGCCTTCGGCGGCGAAGCGCTTGGCCATTGCCTCGCCTATGCCGCCAGCTGCGCCGGTGATTAAAACTGTGAGGCCTGAAAACGCGCCCATGAAATTCTCCTGATTGAAAAGATGAAAGGGCAGCGCGTGGCTGCCCTTTGGATTGGTTAAATATCGAACGTGCTTGGCAAGATAACGATGTCGCGGATGGTGACGGTGCGCGAGCGGGTGAGCATAAAGATGATGGCGTCTGCCACTTCCTTCGGCTCAATGAGTGCGCCATCTTCCTTCGCCTTGCGCAATTTTTCTGCTGGCCAATCGGCCAGCAAAGCGCTGATAACAGGGCCGGGCGAAACCGAGCCGACACGAATGCCGCTTTTCAAAAGCTGGCGGCGCATGGTTTGCACAAAGCAGGTCATGGCCCATTTTGAGGCCGAATAAACCGGCTCCCACGGAATAGCGGAATGGCCTGCCACAGAGCTGGTGAC
>JANPBE010000659.1:0-3827 GCA_031430295.1 Phyllobacterium sp. | reverse complement strand
GTTGCCACGCGTAGCGCGGCATCAAGGTTGGACAAAGGCTCATCAAACAAGAACACTTTTGGATCACGCACGATGGCACGGCCAATGGCAACACGTTGGCGTTGACCGCCGGAGAGTTGCTTTGGCAGGCGCTCAAGATATGGCTTCAATTGCAGCATATCGGCTGCATTCTCCACGCGCTTCTTGATTTCCGCAGGCGAGGATTTGGCAAGCTGCAAGCCGAAAGCCATGTTGTCGTAAACCGTCATATGCGGATATAGCGCATAGGACTGGAACACCATGGCGATGCCGCGCTTGGACGGGGCAAGCGAATTTACCACTGTGTTATCGAACGACATTGTGCCGCTGGTGATATCCTCAAGGCCGGCAATCAAGCGCAGCAGAGTTGATTTACCACAGCCGGACGGGCCGACGAAAACCATGAACTCGCCGGACTTAACATCCAAATCCACGCCCTTGATGACATCAATGGCACCGAAGGATTTTTTGACATTTTTGAGTTGAATATTTGCCATTTTGAATACTCCTTAGCCTTTCACGCCACCGGCCGTGAGACCTGCTACAATTTTTTTCTGGAAGATAAGAACGAGAATGATAAGCGGAATGGTGACGATGACTGATGCCGCCATAATCAAACCCCATGGCACTTCGTGTTCGCCCGCACCGGACAGCAGCGCAATAGCCACCGGCACGGTTCTTGTGTCGTTCGACGAAGTGAACGTCAGCGCAAATAAGAACTCGTTCCACGCGCCGATGAAGGCAAGCAGTCCGGTTGTGACCAATGCTGGCCACATCAAAGGTAGGAACACGCGGCGAATAATGATCCACGGTGTGGCCCCATCAACGATGGCAGCTTCTTCAATCTCAATCGGCAAATCACGCATGAATGTGGTGAGCACCCAGACAGTGAACGGCAGCGTAAAGATTGTATAAGAGAAAATCAGCGCCCACGGTGTATTATAGATACCGAGGAAACGGATAAGCTCAAAAAGACCTGCCAACACGGCAATCTGCGGGAACATGGACACCGCAAGAATTGTCATCAGCATTAACGAGCGTCCACGAAAGCGGACGCGCGACAAGGCGTAGGCAGCCGTCACTGCAACAAACAAAGCTAACAGCACTGTCAGTGAGGCCACTAAAATCGAATTGCCGAAGTTACGAATGAATGTCCCGTTTCCTTTGAAAAGAACATCATTGTAATTTTGTAGCGAAAACGAGGTTGGAAAATAGTCAATTTCGAACAAGGCACTGCCGGTCTTCAAGCTCGTGACAATGGCATAGTAGAACGGAAACAGCGCTTGAACGACAATCACGACGACCAGTGCATAGAAGGCAGTGGTCTTGACGTAGCTCCATAGATTATCTTGGGTCATCAGCGGTCATCTCCCGAAAGGTTCACTTTGCCGATCCAGATGTAGAGCGTCACCATTATTATCAGGAATAAGAACAGCAGCGTGGATTCGGCGGAGCCATAGGCGAACTTGTCAAAATCAAACAGATTTTCGCGCGAGATAACCGACATGGTTTTCGTTTGAGAACTGTTTGGCGTGAGAACATAAATCAAGTCGAAGATGCGCATGGCATCCATGAGGCGGAAAATCACCGCCACCATGACAGCGGGTTTTACCAGCGGCAGTGTAATTTTGAAGAACACTTTGACAGGATGCACACCATCAATCTTTGCGGCCTCATAAACATCGCCCGGCACCATTTGTAGGCCGGCGAGCATGAGCAATGCCATGAATGGCACGGTCTTCCAAATATCGACCATCAGAACTGCAAACATGGAATAGTTAGCGTCCGCAGCCCATGCAATCTTTGCAGATATAATGCCCAGCTTCAAAAGCATATCATTGATAATGCCAAGCTGGTCGTTGAGCATCCAAGCCCACATTTTTGCCGACACGATTGTTGGGATAGCCCACGGTATCAAAATGGCGGCACGAACAATGCCACGGCCTTTGAACTCCGCGTTAAGCACCAGCGCAACGATCATACCAATGATGGTTTCAAGGGTAACAGAGACCACGCCGAAGCGGACGGTGTTCCAAACGGCGTTCCACCATGCCTTATCGGCGAGAACACCTGTGTAAATACGCTTGCCACTTGGCAGGTCGATCCAGCTCAAATAGTTTTTGAAGCCAACCCACTTGGCCTCATAAAGATGGACTAGCGAGGCATCGGTGAAGCTAAAATAAATTGAACGGCAAAGCGGCCAGCCAGCGACAATTGCCAGCGCAATCATCATAGGCACCAGAAACCACATCGCGGCGCGAACGCGCTCGGCTTGCAGGTCCGATTTTTTCGGTGCCACTTTCGTTGAGGTATCAGAAATAGTCGTCATAGGTCACCCTCCCCGGTAAAGCCCACAAACTCGCCGAAACTCCAATCGCAAAGCGAGCGGAACAGCGGAAAATCCTAATTCTTGGAGTTTTATTTAATGGAACGGCGGGCGGCTACAAATGCCGCCGCCCGCTGTTTTTGGATGGTTGCGGGTGGTAGAAGATTACCAGCCGGCACCCTTCAGCTCTGTGAGCTTGGCTTCAAGAATAGCAAGGTTATCAGCCGATGTACCGCTGCCGGACAGAGTGTCATGTACGGCTGACCAGAACAACGAGGACACTTCGTTGTACTTGGCTTTTGTTGGTGCGGAAGGACGTGGAACCGCATTTTGGAAGATTGCCTTCCACTTTACGATTACCGGCTGCTTGGCAGCAACGTCAGCATCATCATAAACAGCTTCGATCGTTGGCAGATGGCTCTGCTCCAATGCGTTGGCTTTTTGTGTTTCAGCCGATGTCAGGAACATAACCAGCTTTGTGGCTTGGTCTGCGTTCTTGGAGTATTTCGAAACAGCCAAGTTCCAGCCGCCGAGTGTTGCTGCGGAACCGCCGCCTTCGCCGCCTGATGGCAATGGCACGACGTCAAACAAGTCCTTGACCTTTGAATCCGCACCGTTGCCGAGTGCGAAAGCATATGGCCAATTGCGCATAAACACGGAATTGCCGAGCTGCCATACACCGCGTGATTCTTCTTCTTGATAGGCAAGCGCGCCCTTTGGTGAAATTGTGCCAATCCAGCTCTTGGCACGGTCAAGTGCAGCTGCGGCTTTCGGGTTGTTGATGGAGATTGAGCCATCAGCTTCCACGATTTGGCCGCCGCCATTTGATTTCACCCATTCGAGCGCATCACACGTAAGACCTTCATAAGCATTGCCCTGGAACACGAAACCCTGAAGGTCAGCGTTCTTTTCGCCATCCATAACGACCTTGGCAGAAGCGGCCATTTCGTCCCATGTCTTTGGTGCTTCGAGCTTGTACTTGGCAAGCAAATCCTTGCGGAAATACAGCGCCGGAGCATCAGTGAAGTAAGGCATAGCCACGAGCTTGCCGTTCACTGTCTGTGATTCAATGATGGACGGGAAATGCGATGCGGCAACATCCTTAGCGGCGGCAGTCAAATCAACGAATTGATCTGCAAGCTGCGGTGCCCAGATAACGTCTGTCATGTAAACGTCGATATCGCTATTACCTGCCGCAAGCCAAAGCTTGTACTGGCCAAACTGGTCAGTTGTGGATGATGGCATTGGAACGATGGTAATCTTGTCGCCAGACGCAGCAGCGAACTTGTCCAACTGGGCCTGCATGAATGCCAAATCATTACCGGTCGCGCCGGATACGATGGACAGGTCAGCGGCGCTGGCTAGGCCGGACACCAGCATTGAGCCAGCGAAAAGGCCAGCGATTACGGACTTAAGTTTCATATGAATACCTCCCAGTATTGCACTGTTGCTGAACTGAAAGCCGGAAAGTTGCAACATGCCC
>JANPBE010000658.1:0-1607 GCA_031430295.1 Phyllobacterium sp. | reverse complement strand
ATCGCCAGATACCATCAAGCGCTGGCGCAGGATTGATACGGAAGGATCGCTTGCGCCGACTTTTAGTTTCACAGCTGAGGCGGGAACTTGCGGCCAGCCACCGGCATTAACGATGCCCTGATATTGTTCAATCGCGCGCTGCACATTGGCTACGGTCTGTGAGCTGAAAATCGGAACGGTCGAGGTTACCTTTGAACTGGTCTGATTTTGATTGGACTGCGCATCAAACTGATCGTCCCAATTGCCGCGTTTTGGCGATGTCAGAAGATCGTCAATGACTGTCTGGGCACTGGCAGGCATAGTCAAAATCGTCGCCACTCCGGCGCTAAGTGCGGTTATAAATCCACGACGATGCATTTTTGAAATTCCGCTGTTAGACATTTTCATATTACCATTTCAGTTGCTGCGCAGTATCACAAATTCGAACCGGCTTCATCGACCACAGGGTTAAAGAACCGGCCCCCTAATGTCCAACCACAGAGTTATTACCCGCTGATTAGATTAAAATAATTGGGGAGCCTCACTTGCAACGCAATGTTCAGGGTTCAGTTCCCACGACAATAAGGCTAATTCAAGATTTTGGAGCATTGGTGCTGTTTTGGCATAGGCAATTTGTTGCCCGCCAAAAGTAAGCAGTCCCCAAATTTCCACGTCGCCAGTCCAGTCAAGAACCAGCGCCACAAACTCCAGATTTTGATAAATCCTTAAGACGAATCCTGCCGTTCGGCAGAATACATCGCCAGCAAATGGCACTCGAGCAGAACCTCGTCGATGTCATCTCTGTTGCGTTGCCTCAAGGCAGGTGCAGGGCCGGGGCGCATGGGCGAATAGCGGTGGGCCACATTTCGCGCATAGGCCAAATCGCGCTGCTCATACCAACGCGCGAGGCGCTTGGCGTGGCGCGGCAGGTTTTCCAACGCGTTTTTCAACGCCAGAATTCGTAAGCCCAAAGATGTGGCAGAGAGAGGCGACATATCGGGAGCATCAGAATACTCACCACAATAAAACCCGTCCATATCCGGCGCTTCACGCCCGAATATCTTCAGCGGATCAATCAGATTGAACGCGGGCAAGCGCTCACTGGATTGCGGATTTGGCCGCGAAAACACAAGAAATTCCGCCAGACCATCGCGCCGCGCCACACGCAATTTCAACCCGCGCAACGCCATCTCATGCGCCACAATCACAATCAGTCGCCTTACGGCAGATTCCGCAGGGCGAAGAATGGCCAGCGCACGGCGATACAGAAACAGAGGCAAAGTCGAGAGCCGCCCGCCGCTAACCAGCCCAAGCGAAGCCATCAGCGCGACAATAATCGTCAGCAGCGCGTTACGGTTTCGGTCTATGACGAGCGGCCAGTCCATGTCGATTTTGTCCCTCACTAAACTCAGCGCATTGTAAGTGAGGATTTTGGGGTATGGATGGAATTGGCCGGAATAAATTGCGATGCCAGCCTTCCCCCTTGCGGGGAAGGTGTCGGCGTCAGCCGACGGATGGGGGTGGTGATAACATCAAAAAATTCAAAGAATATAGCAATATCAGTAACTTAAATATCTGTAGTGCGTATTCACCACCACCCCCATCCGACCGCTAACGCGGCCACCTTC
>JANPBE010000657.1:0-9242 GCA_031430295.1 Phyllobacterium sp. | reverse complement strand
GCTGCTGACTCTGATATATTGAAGAAAAAATCCGAATCCGCGAATGCCACGGGCAAGGGCGGGCTGGTAGAATTGTTCCAAAAGCAACGCAAGCCAATCTTGATGGTAGCGCTGGCGGCAATGGTTGCGCTCACTGCGTTCCAGATGAGAAACGCATTCTTGCCAAGCGAAGGACCGACTGCGGTTGAGAGCGCAATTGTTGAAACAGCACCGCTGGATGAGACCGCCGCACCAGAAAAAATGACGGCTACTGATGATGTGGTTGCACCGGATTCCGGGGCGACGGTGCGGGCAGTGGCTCCCGTTGATGACACAAAAGCAGAAGCCCCCGTGGTGGCAGATGCCGCCCCAGTGGAAACTGAGGCTCCAGTTGCAGCCGATGCAGTGATAACACCGGCAGAGGAAGCGCCTAAAGCACAGGCTGAAGCAACCCCGGAAAAATCCGGTGACGTGCAAACCGCAATAACGACGCCGGACGTTGCTGCCACGCCCTCTTCCACAACACCATCTGCCAATCTCCCTTCAGCGGACATTGGACCGATTGCGCTGCGCGAAGCCGCTGCCAATGGTGATGCCAAGGCGATGTTCGAAATTGCCAGCCGTTACACTGATGGTCGCGGTGTTACAAAAGATCTGAAGCTGGCGGCGCAGTGGTATCAAAAAGCAGCAGATAAGGGCTTTGCACCTGCGCAATTCCGGCTCGGTAGCTTTTATGAAAAGGGTCTGGGCGTTGAACGCGCTGCTGCCAAAGCAAGGGAACTGTATCAATTATCTGCTGACCAAGGTAACGCCAGCGCCATGCATAATTTAGCAGTGTTGTTTGCCAGTGGCGCGGCCGGTCCGGCTGACAATGATTCCGCTGCCAAGTGGTTTGTAAAAGCTGCTGAACTTGGCGTAAGCGACAGCCAGTATAACCTTGGTATCTTGGCCGCAAAAGGCTTGGGCGTTCCGCAAAGTCTTGAAGAGTCCTACAAATGGTTCGCACTAACTGCTAAGTCCGGCGATAAGGATGCCGCGTCCAAGCGGGATGAAATTGCGAATGTTATGCGCCCTGAACAATTGAAAAAAGCGCGTGCGACTACCGAGCTCTGGAAGGCAAAGCCTGTTGTTGCTGCCGCAAATGTTGTTGAGGTTCCCGAGGAATGGAAAACCGATGGCGGCCAAACAGCCAATGTTGATATGAAGAAGGCAATTCGCAATATTCAAGCCATTTTGAACCAGAATGGTTATGATGCCGGTGCGCCGGATGGCTCCATGGGCGCGAAGACCAAGAAGGCCATCGCTGCCTATCAAAAAGCCAATGGTATGCCCTCCACTGGCGACGTCGATGAGGTGTTGGTTAAGTCGTTGCTTGCCAAAGTGAAGAAGTAATTTTGAGCTTAATCTTTAAGCGCCGCACATCGTCGTATTCACCGGCCTAGTTTCGCCGTATTTCCGTTACCTTCATCTTTTACTGGCACTCTTAAAGAGTGCCAGTATTTTATGCGGGTGTAGCATTAGTTTTACGGGTTTATTTGCTTGGGAATTTATCTGCCGATCGCGGAGTTGTCCGTAAATCTTTTCACACTGCTGGCAATTGGCGCGGCGGTGGGCTTTTTGTCCGGTATGTTCGGCGTCGGTGGTGGTTTTCTCATAACCCCACTTTTGATTTTGTATAATATTCCACCAGCTGTGGCCGTGGGAACAGGTGCAAATCAAGTTATCGCCACGTCGCTTTCCGGTGCACTGGCGCACTACAAACGGCGAACAATTGATTTCAAACTTGGCCTCGTTTTGCTGATCGGCGGCCTCATTGGCTCTACTATTGGCGCCTATGTATTTTCATTGCTGCGGCGATGGGGTCAGCTTGATCTCGTTATTTCGCTGCTTTATGTGGCATTTCTTGGCTCAGTTGGCTCACTGATGCTGTGGGAAAGTATTTCCACGGCGCTGCGCAACAGAAATGGAACCGAGGCTCTGGCAACGGGTAATCCGGCGCGTGAAGTATGGGTGCACCGGTTGCCCTTCAAAGTGCGTTTTGAGGTTTCGCGCATTTATATTTCGATCATTCCGGTTATCGCCATTGGTATTTTTATCGGCTTCCTATCTGCCATTATGGGCGTGGGCGGCGGGTTCATTATGGTTCCGGCCATGATTTATATCTTGAAAGTGCCAACGAATGTGGTCGTGGGAACGTCGCTGTTCCAAATCATTTTTGTATCCGCATACACGACGATGATCCACGCGACGGCAAACAATACCGTCGATGTGGTGCTGGCGAGTTGCTTGATGATCGGCGGCGTGGCCGGTGCTCAGTATGGCGCGAACGTTGGACAAAAATTACGCGGCGAGCAGTTGAGAGCGCTGCTTGCATTATTGGTTATTTCGGTAGCGCTGCGCCTTGCTTACGGCCTGTTCGTGACCCCGGATAGCATCTACACAATCAGCAGCACGGCAGCGCAAGCATGAAACGGGTTCGCGCACTCATATTCAGTTGTACGCTCAGCTGCCTCGCGGTCCCGTTTGCCTTCGCGCAAGCAGAACTGCCAACGGAGACCATTCAAATTGGCCTCTCGACTGACACTATCGCCATCACCTCCAATTTTTCCGGCGCGGACCTTACGATTTTTGGCGCGCTGACGAACACGGATCCGCAAGTGCAGCGGCAGGGTCGCTATGATATTATCGTTGTGCTTGAAGGGCCGGAGGTGCCGCTTGTTGTGCGCCAAAAAAGCCGCGTTTTCGGCATGTGGCTCAACACGCGTTCGGCGGACTTTGACCTTGTGCCGCTATCTTATCTCGCTTCTTCCACCCGTAAGATGCGGGATATCACGGATGGTGACAGTTTCAAGAAACTGTCGCTCGGCATCGAGCATCTCTTGATTGATACCGGACGGACGAAAAACATCCTAGCCGCTGATTTTGTCGATGCGCTCAAGCAACTGAACGTTAAGGCAGGAACCTATAGCGAGGATTCTGGACGGGTCGAGTTTATATCCCCAAACCTGTTTCGTGCCACCTTGAGGCTTCCGACAAACGTCCCCGTGGGCAAACATAAGGCGCGGGCGTTTTTGTTTCGCAACGGATCTTTTATCAAGGAAAGCTCCACCAGCCTACAAATTGAGAAGGCAGGCTTTGAGCAAAATATCTATAATATCGCGCACCAATACTCGCTCTATTACGGCCTGTTCGCCGTAGCGTTGGCGATGTTTACCGGGTGGTTAGGTCGGGTAATTTTTAAGAAGGATTGAGGTTTGGCCCAAATGTCGGCAAGCGAGTGATCGCGGGGCGACAAGCTGACGAACTTGGGTTAGATGCGGTTAGAAAATTTGAAAAGGAATCGCGTCAATGACCGAGACAACTGTTAATGAAAAACCTGCCCTGCCGGACCATTTGAGCATCAGCCCCAAAAGTCCGCATTTCAATGAAGCTGTTCTCGCGTTTCAAATTGGCATCCGCCTCAACGGTGTGGAGAAAACCACTGTCGAAGAATATTGCATATCCGAAGGCTGGGTGCGTGTGGCCGTCGGCGGCAAGACCAAGGATCGCTCCGGCAATTCAATGCTGATGAAGCTAAAGGGCAAGGTCGAGGTTTACTACACCGAGGCGTAAAACTCTTTTTTGGGCGCGTTTTCCTTAAACGCTTTATGTTCCATCAAGCTTGGAAACGCTTTAGCCCCTCAACGTCATCGGAAAAACCTCATCATCGCCCAGCACGAAAATGCGGGTTAAAGGCTTATCGAACAGGCCGTCAAAGGCTTTGTCTTTGATACTTAGCCCGCCCGTATAAGCGCCAAATGCTGGCACAATCATTCGTTTGCTATCCGTAATAAAGCAACGGCGGCGGATGCTGCGGCCACGGCCTGTGACATGGGCGGCGGGGTGGAGATGACCTGAGACTTGGCCCCCGGCTTCATAATTTTTTGTGGGAATGTGGGTGAAGTGCAGACCACCGACATGCATCTCGTCGCAACAAATGCCGGTTATCATATCCGGAATTTGCGGGTCGTGATTGCCTGTCACCCAGATTAACTCTTGCTTGGCGGCAATCTGATTGAGGGCTTCAAGTTCCACCGTTTGGAGGCGAAACGGAGCGGTCTTGTCGTGGAAACTATCGCCGAGAAACAATATGCGTTTTGGCAAAAATTTGGCCACCACTTTTTGTAACGCCACTATGGTGAGCTTGGAATCATAAGGCGGCAGAAAAATGCCGCGCTTGGCCCAAGCTGTGCCTTTTTCCAAGTGCATATCGGCTATAACCAAAAGCTCATCGGCAGGGAAATACACGGCGCCTGAAACATCCAGTACGGCCTCGTTGCCCGCGATAGTGCAGGTGATTTCCATTGGCATTTTAATGTGGCGTTGCACGGCGCTCATTGTCAGCTATGGCCTTCTAAGATCGCATTTGAAAGCTCGCGCAAAATATCATCTTCGGCGCCGCCAGTTACACGTTCTTTGCCGATCTCCAGCATAATGGGCAGTGCCAGCGGTGAGACTTCGTTGAGCGACATGTGAGTGATTCGACCCTTAATTCGTCGCAGCATATCGCCCAAGCGGTGAATGTCGAGAAGTCCCGTAGCCGCATCGGCATAGGCAGCGCGCATCAGTATATGGTCAGGCTCGTGGGCGCGCAGCACATCATAAATCAAATCGGCTGAGACTGTGACCTGTCGCCCGGATTTTTCCTTGCCGGGATGCCGCTTTTCAATCAGTCCGGAAATCAGCGCGCAATCACGGAAACTGCGCTTCATGAGAAAACTTTCGGTAAGCCATGCGTCCAAATCATCGCCCAGCATGTCCTCATCAAATAATTTGCTGAGTGATAATTCACCTCGCTCAATCATGCGGGCCATGTCGCGGATGCCCCAAATGCAGATGGAATAATCCGTGGCAACAAAGCCCAACGGACCAGCGCCCATCCGCTCCAAACGGCGCGTGAGCAGCATTCCCAATGTCTGGTGAGCGATGCGGCCCTCGAACGGATAGGCCACTAGATAGTAGCGCTCTTGACGCGGAAAGCATTCGACCAGCATCTCGCCAGCCGGTGGCAGCATGGATTTTTCCTGCTGTACTTCCAGCCAGTAGCGCACTTGGTCAGGCAACACTGACCATTGCTGCGGGTCTGCCAACATCGCCCGAACGCCTGCCGCCAGATAGGTCGAAAGTGGAAATTTGCCACCGGCATAAGAGGGGATTTTCGGATCAAGATGATGAGCTTTAGAGACATAGCATTCGTTTTCGCGGATGCCCTCAAAGCGTAGAACTTCGCCGGAAAACAGAAACGTATCGCCGACGCTGAGCATCTCAACGAAAGATTCCTCGACCTTACCGAGGGCCATGCCCCCCATAGATTTCGCGCCGCGCCCTTGGCGCACCAGCCGGACATTGAGCACGGGATGTTCAATAATCGTCCCGACGTTGAGGCGGTATTGTTTGGCAAACAAGGGGTTGGTAACACGCCAGCGGCCGTCCGCCTGTTGGCGGATGCGGGCCTAACGCTCATAGACTTTCAGCGCATAGCCGCCAGTGGCAACGAACTGCAACACCTTATCAAAGGTGTCGCGGTCCATCGCATTGTACTCCAGAGCCGAGGTAACTTCGCCATAAAGCTCATCGGCATCAAAGGGATCGGCGCAGGCCATGCCCAATATATGTTGCGCCAGCACATCGATAGCGCCTTCGCCTAGTGGCGGCGTGTCTTGCGCACGCACATAGTTGGCGTTGATTGCCGCCTGACACTCCAGCACTTCAAAGCAATTGGCAGGCACTAGGAACGCCTTGCTGGGTTCATCCAAACGGTGGTTGGCGCGGCCTATGCGCTGGGCCAAGCGGCTGGCACCCTTGGGTGCGCCTACATGGATTACAAGGTCCACATTGCCCCAGTCTATGCCCATATCAAGTGTGGAGGTGGCGACGACAGCCCGGAGCTTTTCCTGACCCATCGCCTCTTCCACCTTGCGGCGCTGACCAGCGTCAAGCGAACCATGATGCAACGCTATTGGCAGCGACTGCTCATTGATGCGCCAGAGTTCTTGAAACAGTAATTCCGCTTGGCTGCGGGTGTTTACGAACAGCAACGTGGTCGCGTGTTTGCCGATTTCTTGATAAATTTCACCCATCGCATGACGGGCGGAATGGCCCGCCCAAGGGATACGCTCGCTGGTTTTGAGAATGTGTATATCAGGCTGCGCGCCATCTGCCACAGTGACCAGCGCCGCACGATTTGGCTGTCCACCTTGCGGTACCAGCCATCGACATAGCTCATCTGGGTCTGACACTGTTGCCGATAGACCAATGGTCTTCACATCAGGCCTGAGCCGGTGCAGCCGCGCCAAACCAAGAGATAATAGATGCCCGCGTTTGGAAGTTATCAGCGAGTGCAATTCATCCAGCACAACATATTTCAGATCACCGAAAAACAGGCCAGCATCGCGGGCTGAGAGCAGCAGTGCCAGTTGTTCCGGCGTGGTGAGAAGCACGTCCGGCGGAACCAGTTTTTGGCGCTGGCGCTTGTGCAGTGGTGTGTCACCAGTGCGGGTTTCGATATTGATATCCAGACCCATTTCAGTAACAGGCTTGGCAAGGTTGCGCTCAATATCGACGGCCAGCGCCTTTAGCGGGGAGATATAGAGGGTATGAATTCCGGGCGGCATCGCGCCTAGTTTTTTTGGCTTGCGGCGGGATAAATCCACCAACGTTGGCAGAAATCCGGCGAGCGTTTTGCCCGCTCCCGTGGGGGCTATGAGAAGCGTGCTGTTGCCACTCTCCACCTGCCCCAGCAACTCGATTTGATGGTGGCGCGGCTGCCAACCCTTGGCGGCAAACCAGTCGGTGAAGCGCTTAGGTAGGCCAGAAATAGGGGTATCGCTTTGCATTCAATATTCACCCCAGCCAATTGCGATTCCCGTTCACGCTGAAGTTTATGCGTTTCAACGGGACCGGATACAAGGGGCAATGGCGGGCTATTACGGCACGACTTGGACGCGGATGCTGTATATTTCCACGGGGTGGCTCGCGCCCTCAATATCAGGTGAGATGGTCAGTGTACCGCTGGCCTCGGGGCCGTTATCGGCGAGTTGTATCACCAGCAGATTATCACCTGGCTGACTTTCCAAATGGAACCGCGTGCGCTGGCATGTGCCCATGCCCGCCAAATCGCAAGACACTGACATTTCTGCCGCCGTGCCTTCGTCGGCTTTGGCGAAGATATCAAACACCACTTTTTTGCCGCGCAGTTTCTCTAAAATGCCACGGCCAACCTCAAACGTCGCGCCAGCCTTCGCACCACTTTTCGTCGATGGAATGAGACGCATACGCTGATCCGCACCAGTGCCTTGCAGCTCGGCAGTCAACCCATCAGAAACGTCAACCGAAGCTGCATCAGAAGGCGCAAAAACGCTGATCCAGCTATCGTCGCCTGCGGTTTCCTTACCCAATCTTTTGGCCGGTGAAGCGCCTGAACTTTGCGACGTGCTGAGGTCGGATTTTTCTGCCGTACCGCCAAATTCCTTCGGCACCAAAGCCGCCGCCCAATATTTCCACGCTAAAAACAAGGCAAGCGCAATCAGCGCAAGGAAGATTATCAAGTTGAGCAGACCACGCAAAATCCCGCCAGAACCGGACCGCTTCTTGGGCTTAGTTTCAACGATTTTCTTAACTTGTTTTGGCGTCGGCGTTGCAACAGAGGGTGCGCGCGGCAGGGCCGGGGCAACGCTTCGCACTGGCGGCGCAACTGACCAATCATCGCGCGTCGGTGGCTGCGGTGCTGGCGAACGCACTGCCTCGACAGCTGGCTGAAACTCGGATTCGATCAATCGGGCGATGGTGCGCAAATTTGTAATTCGCTGCGACTTTTGACTTTCACTCACATTTTGCTGTGCGCTCAATGAACGTCCAAGTGCTGCTTCTGCCGAAGTATAGACGCGCTGGCGAAACGAGGCATCAACGGGGTTGCCCTTTTCAAGTGCATTCCGGATGGCTTTTTCGATTGGATCCACTATGCCCTCACCGCGTAATATTCACAGCGCCCAAACCTAAACGAAGCAGTTTGGTCAATGCGCCTTGTTTTATCTCATAAAGAAAATGGGGTGAACTGCAAAGGATTTATCGTTTGGGGTGCACTATCGCGCTGATTTTGCACAATTATCCAGATGCAGGGCAACCAATAGCATCACTTGTCGGAGGTATATTTTGATATCACCACCACAAATCAATTTGCGGCAAGCGGCTTGACATTTGGCCTTCGAAGCGGGAAATATTGACGTATACGTAAATATTACCAAAGAATGGAATGAGCGCATGGAACTGTCAAAACTGGTAGCAGGTCGCCTTCGTCTTCCGGTATTTGCCGCACCGCTGTTCATCATTTCAAACCCTGCGTTGGTGATTGCCCAGTGCAAGGCAGGTGTGGTCGGCTCGTTTCCATCACTAAATGCCCGACCTTCCAGTCAATTGGATGAATGGTTGGCCGAAATCACCGAGGCGCTGGCTGCCCATGACAAAGCCAACCCTGACAATCTTTCCGCACCATTTGCGGTGAACCAAATCGTCCACAAATCTAATGACCGGCTTGAGCATGATTTGATGATGTGCGGAAAATATAAGGTGCCGATTGTTATTTCCTCGCTCGGCGCAGTACCGGAAGTGAACGGTGCTGTGCATTCGTGGGGCGGTATTGTGCTGCACGATATTATCAACAACCGCCATGCCAACAGCGCGATACGCAAGGGTGCAGACGGGCTGATTGCCGTTGCCACTGGCGCTGGCGGCCACGCCGGTACGCTTTCGCCATTTGCATTGGTACAGGAAATTCGTGAATGGTTTGATGGCCCGCTGTTGCTATCCGGCGCGATTGCCAATGGCGGCGCTGTGCTGGCGGCGCAGGCGATGGGAGCGGATTATGGTTACATCGGCTCAGCTTTTATCGCCACGCATGAGGCGCGGGCGGTGGATGGCTATAAGGAAATGATTACACAATCCGGTGCATCAGATATTGTTTATTCCAACTATTTTACTGGCATTCATGGCAATTATCTCAAGGGTTCAATTGAGAAAGCGGGAATGGACCCGGCGCATTTGCCGGTGGCTGACCCTTCTAAGATGGACTTTGCCGCCGCAACAACGGGCGGCGCGAAAGCATGGAAGGATATTTGGGGGGCAGGACAAGGCATTGGAGCCGTCAAATCCGTGGTCTCCACGGCGGAATTGGTGGAGCGACTGGCAACTGAATATGTAGCTGCGAAGGCCAAAATCTGCGCGGGTTA
>JANPBE010000656.1:0-7988 GCA_031430295.1 Phyllobacterium sp. | reverse complement strand
TGTCGATGTCATGGCCTTTACAGGCTCTGGATTTGTCGGCCGCAAGCTCATGGAATACTCCGCGCGCTCAAATATGAAGCGCTGTTATCTGGAGCTTGGCGGCAAATCTCCCAACGTAGTTTTCGCCGATGCACCGGATTTAGACCGCGCAGCAAGAGTTTCTGCACAGGGTATTTTCAGAAACTCCGGCCAAGTCTGCGTGGCGGGTTCGCGGCTTTTGGTCGAAGAAAGCATCCACGATGAATTCGTCGAAAAAGTCGCCACTATCGCTTCTAGAATCAAGGTCGGAGACCCACTGGATTTAGCCACTGAGGCAGGCGCAATTACCAGTGTGGACCAGCTTTCCAAGGATTTGGAATTTGTCCATCAGGCGTCCGCCGAGGGTGGTATCTTAAAGACCGGCGGCAGGCGAATTTTGGAAGAGACAGGCGGTTTTTATCTAGCCCCCACGATATTTTCGGGAATCACCAGCGCGATGAAATTGGCGCAAGAGGAAGTGTTCGGACCCGTTCTGGGCATCATGAAATTCAAGGACGAGGCGGATGCCGTGCGCATCGCCAATTCCACTGTTTATGGTTTGGCCTCTGCCGTTTGGACTTCCAACTTATCAAAGGCCCACCGCATGGTGCGCAACATTCGTGCTGGCGTCGTTCATGTAAACACCTACGGCGGTTCGGATAATACGGTTCCGCTCGGCGGTGTTGGTCAATCAGGCAACGGGCACGATAAATCGCTTCATGCCTTGGAAAAATATTCCGAACTGAAAACCGCGTGGATCCAGCTCTAGTCTCCTTCACTTTGTATATTCACATGCCGCTGAAAAATACATAAGGTGCGGCATGGGCAGCCAAACAGACAGCATCGTTGAGCACATAGTCAGACGCATTGAAGAGGGTACGCTTGTGCCTGGAGATGTTCTTGAGGAAAAGGCGCTTGTCAGCGAATATGCCGTCTCGCGCACACCCGTACGGGAAGCTATTTTGCAGCTGGACGCCATCGGCATTTTGCGGCGCAAACCACGGGGTGGTGCGGAGGTATTTAAGCCGTCGCTGGAAGAGTTTTTAGCCATTATGGAAGTTCATGCCAAGCTTGAAGGCCATGCGGCTGGACTGGCGGCGCGGCGGCTATCTGTGGATGACGCCAAGGCATTAGAAGCCGCTTGCGATGCCTGCGACACCCATGTTTTGGTTCATGGAAATACTATGCCAGATGCCTATTATCAGCACAATTTATTGTTCCACAAAACTGTCGGCATTGCCGCGCATAATCCAGTGTTGTTGGATATGATAAAGACAAATGCGCGCAAGCTCATCGCCTACTATCGTGCGCGCTATCGTTACAAGGACTCCATTCCAAAATCTGCTATGGATCACCGAAAGTTAGCATCCATGATATTGGACCGCGACTCAATTGGCGCGGAGGCGATGATGGTCGAGCATGTAATGTTTGACAGCGTTACAGCGATGGATTTGATTGCCGTTCTATCAAGAAATCCGGCCTAGCTTACTGATTTATCAAAGAATTTTACAATCCACTGTGCAAATACCTGTCCTTCGGCTTTGACTGAAAGCGAGTCTTTTGCCCAGGCGATTGTATCGCCATCCAAGTCACCATCCAGTTCATTAAGCAGCCCTGACACAAAATCCTCCGTCATCTCTGGATGATACTCAGTTGCAAAAATATGGTCACCGATGCGATAGGCACCTATCGGACAGAACGCATCGCCGCCGAGCAAGGTCGCACCTTCGGGTAGTTTGGTCACTTGGTCCTCATGGGCAGCAAAAAGCGTCATGTCTCGCTGCGCCGGAACCATCCATTCGGCCATCTCCGTGTAGTGCGTTCTGTGTGTTCCAAGACCCCAACCCTTGGTCGATTTTTCGACCGTTCCGCCCAGTGCCAAGGCAATCGCCTGGTGCCCGAAACACGCCCCAAATAGATACGCCGACGATGCGGAAGCGGTACGGATAAAGTCCAAAAGTCGTCCAATCCATGGCTCATCGCCATGCACAGACTTCGGGCTGCCGGTGATTATGTAGCCGTCGTAATCACTCACATGTTCCGGAAATATATTGTCCTTCACTGCAATTGTAGTGAACGTCCAATCCGGTCGAAGCGGCTGCAACAGGCGGCGGAACTTTTCGCCGTCATCGGGGAAGCGAGATGCAAATTCCGAATCATCCACACAGGTGAGCAAAATACCAATGTTGCGCTTCATGGACTTCCCAATCGTTCTCGTGACTATTCTATTGTTGTATGCAAAAGAGCCTTGTAAATATATTTAACATGTGTTCTAAATATTGCAATGACAAAGTTTGGTCTCGGGAGCGACGCATGACAGTCTGGAACGCCACGGATGACGGCTTCGCCGATCTTTCCAGTCACGATGCCTTTATCAATGGCGCGCCTCACAATACGTTTGCTCGTATGCGCCGTGATGAGCCTGTAGCTTGGTGCGACTATGCGGGCGGGCAGGGCTTCTGGTCCATCACGCGGCATGAAGATATTTTAGAATGTAACCGCAACAATGCAGTATTTTCTTCCGCCCGTGGCATTCGCATGGAAGACCAGACCTACGAGGAATATCTAGCGCGCCGCACGTTTCAAGAGACAGACCCGCCGGACCATACCCGTGTGCGCTTGCTCGTTGCCAAAGCCTTTTCCAAGCCAGTGGTCGCGCTGTTTGAGACGCAAATTCGTCAGCTCTGCGATGAGATTTTAGATCAGCATTTGCCAACTTTGGAATTCGATGCGGTGAAAACCATCGCCCGCCAATTGCCAATGCGGATGCTCGGCCAAATCATCGGTACGCCGACCGAAGATTTGGAATGGCTGGTCGAAAAAGGTGATGCGCTGATTGCCAATACAGATAGCGATTTCACGGACCATGTGCTCGATAAAGCCGACACGGATGCCTACCGCTTGATGCCGTTTCGCTCGCCAGCGGGCGCGGACTTGTTCGACTATGCCAAAAAGCTGATGGCAGATAAAAAGCGCAAGGGCGATACCTCCGGCGTTCTCAATCTCATCATGCAGCCGGATACGGCGGGCAACGTGATCTCGGAAGAAGAATTCCGCAATTTCTTTTGTCTGCTGGTGGCGGCGGGAAATGACACGACGCGCTATTCGATTGCCGCAGGTTTGCAGGCGCTTTGCGAACAGCCAGAACTGCTCCAGGATTTGCAATCCGGCGATGAGACCATCTGGGAAACCATGCCGGATGAAGTGTTCCGCTGGGCGTCCCCAGCCTACTATTTCCGGCGCACAGCGACGGTGGATACCGATCTGCACGGCAAGACAATCAAGGCGGGCGACAAGGTACTGCTATGGTTTGTATCAGGCAATCGCGACACGAATGCTTTCGACAATCCAAACCATGTGGACTTCCGCCGCACGCCAAACAGGCATTTGTCATTTGGCCAAGGCGGGGCGCATGTGTGCCTCGGTATGTGGCTGGCACGGCTAGAAATTCGGTTGCTGTTTCAAGAATTGGCAAAGCGTATAAAGTCGATTGAGCGGGCAGGGCCGCAGGCATTTTTACGGTCCAATTTTGTTGGCGGTATCAAGTCACTGCCGGTGCGGGTCACATTGAAATAAAGGTTCTGGGAGGAATAAATGATGAGCGAGCGCTTACGGGTTTTAATGTGCGACCATCTGAATTTGGCGCGCGGCAAATATTTGCCGAGCACAAAAATTGGCACCAGCAGCACCCGCGTCTGCCAAGGCACATTCGGTGTCACCTATGACAAAGATCTGATACCGGCACCCAGTTCTAAAGTTTTAGACGGCCTGCCAGATTTGGAAATTCGGTACGAGGCGAGTGACATCCGCGAAAGCTGGGAAGACAATACCAAAATTGTAGTCGGAGATTTATACGAGGACGGCGAACCATTTGGCGCTTGCGGTCGCCAAGCACTGAAGCGCGCGATTGCTGATTGGAACGCGCTCGGCTTCGATCCAATGATCGGGTTGGAACTGGAATTTTACGCTTTCCAGTATGATGAAGAGGGAAAGCTGGTTCCCTACGAAAGCCCCAAGGCCCATGTCTATTCGACAGGCCCGTTTGCCGATCCAGCGGGTTTCACGCAGGCAATATGGGAGCGTGCTACGGAGCTTGGCTTCAAGATAGATTCGCTAACCACCGAGTTTGATAACCCTCAATTTGAGTTCACGCTTACCTATGACAAGGCGCTAAAAGCCGTTGATGATATTTTTCTGTTCCGCATTCTCGCCCGCGAAGTGGCGCTCGAACATGGCATCGTTTTGACCTTTATGCCTAAGCCCATATTGGCGCAGGGCGGCAGCGGGCTGCATGTGAATTTCTCGTTCAAAGATAAGGCTGGCAACAATGCAGTCGGCGAACCTGATAGCATCAGCGATGTCGCCAAGGGCTGCATCGCAGGGCTAATGCACCATCATCAAGCCATGGCTGCGCTTGTTGCGCCAACGGTGAATTCCTACCAGCGGCTCAAACCCTCATCGCTGTCCGGCTATTGGCGCAATTGGGGCGGCGACCATCGCGGCGTCACCACGCGTATATCCGCCGAGCGCGGACCTAAGGCGCGGCTGGAGCATCGCATGGGCGATGGCGCATCAAATCCCTACACGCTGGTGGCGACAACCTTGCAGGCCGCGCGGCTGGGCTATATCAACAAATACCCGTTGCCACCCATGGAAACGGCAGATTGTCTTACTGCGCATGACGCCGTGGACGGTGTTCCGGAAACACTGTCTGGTGCACTGGATGCGTTGGAAGCAGACGGCGCATTGATGGATGCGGTTGGCAGATTGCTGTGCGAAAACCATATATTCATCAAGCGAGACGAAATTGAAAAGACCGCCGCGCTCGAAGGCGATGCCTTGCGCGATTTTTACATCAACTGGATTTGAGGCATTATGGCAAAAGTAACGTGGAAACTGGCCAATGGTCGCGAAATTACGGCTGATGTAAAGCCCGGCTATAACCTTATGAATGCAGCAGTTGCCAACAATGTGCCGGGCGTTATCGGCGAATGCGGCGGCTGCCTCTCTTGTGCCACCTGCCATGTTTATGTGGATGATGCGTGGACAGCGCTCGTCGGCAAGCCGCATGGCAGCGAAGACGCCATGCTGGAAATCACTGAAGCTGAAAAAACAGCGGCAAGTCGGCTATCCTGCCAATTTACAATGACAGTTGCCCTCGATGGACTGGTGCTGCATGTGCCGCAGTGAAAGCAGCTTCTGAAAGATTGCTGTCAATTTTGGTCGGCGCATACGTATCAATTATTTCAAACGCGCTAGATTCGACAGCAAATAGCGTGGCAAGGCGGGCTATCGTATTGCAATCAACTATATTTTGACTGCTATGCGCATGAGAAGACCATTTGCGGAATGCTGGCGTGGTTTAGCATCAGCGACGTTATTTGCGAGGAAATGAGTGATGACAGGCCGTACAATCATCATCGGAGCCAGCCACGCGGGCGTTGCCGTTGCAGCAAAACTGCGGGCGCATGTGCCCGATGCTTCCATAACACTCATCAGCGCTGAAGAAAATTTCCCCGTCCAACGTCCGGTGCTTTCCAAGGCCTATTTGTCAGGCAAGTCCACGCTGGATTACATCTATTTGCGCGCACCCGAATGGTACGTTGATAATAATATTGAATTGATGCGTGGAGCGAATGTGGCTTCAATCGACGCCGCAGCTAAAAGCATTGCGCTCGCAGATGGCTCTACGTTTATGTACGATAATCTGGTAATTGCCACGGGCGCATCACCGCGCCGTCTGCCTGTTGAAAGCGGTGGCCATCTGAAAAATGTATTTGTTGTGCGCGATTTGGGTGATGCTGATAGCCTAAAGGCAACACTGCACGAAGGCCAGAAACTGGTTGTCATTGGCGGCGGTTACATCGGCTTGGAGGCCGCATCCGAAGCCTCGAAGATGGGCGTTTCTGTAACTGTTTTGGAGGCGGCAGAGCGCATTGTCCAACGTGTGGCGTCAAAAGAAACATCGGACGTACTGCGGAATCTGCACCTCACCAACGGCGTCGATATCCGCGAGGACGTGCAGGTCAGCCATATCGTTGAAACCAATGGCAAGGCCAGCGGCGTGCAGATGAAAGACGGCAGCGTCATTCCTGCCGATTTGGTCATTGTCGGCATTGGGATCATGCCAAATATGGCGCTGGCCGTGGACGCGGGGTTGCAAACCGGTAACGGCATCGTAGTCGATGCGCAGTTACGCACCTCCAATCCCTCCATCTATGCATTGGGCGATTGCGCTGCGTTTCCTAAAGACGGCACACTGATGCGGCTGGAATCGGTGCAGAACGCTCACGATCAAGGCGCACTGGTGGCGGCCAATATCGCTGGCGAGAACAACACTTACAATGAAGTACCGTGGTTCTGGTCTGACCAGTTTGATTTGAACTTGCAAATTGCGGGTCTCAACACTGGCTACGATAACATTGTGGTGCGCACCAGCGAGGGCAGGCGCGCCCATTTCTATTTTAACGCTGAAAAATTTCTCGCTGTAGATTGTTTCAACGATGCACTCACCTTCGCCATGTCTCGTAAAATATTGGAGCTTGGCAAACCACTGACCCGTGAGCAGGCTGGCGATGCCAATGTCGCGCTTAAGTCCATCGTTAAGGGCTAACCTGACGCGACATTTGTTCATTTCACTTAATGGCAAACAGTCGCTATGAAAGGTCTATGACGACGGAATCCCAAAACACGGACAGATTTGAATCGCGCCGTTTGCGCCTGCTGACCCTCATCAGGCTGCGTTGGCTGGCAATTGCGGGGCAATCCTTAGCGGTTCTACTTGTCGCGTATGGTCTAGGCTTCCCGATGCCAGTGAGTCTTTGTTTTGCACTGATTGCGCTCTCGGCATGGCTCAATCTTTTCCTTACATTTCGTTATGCAACGACGGTGCGGCTGGATCCACGCTCGGCGTTTGCCATTCTTGGCTTTGATGTTTTGCAGCTGTTTGGCCTGCTCTATCTGACCGGCGGCATCTCCAACCCGTTCGCAATGCTGATGATTGTGCCCGCCGTTGTTTCAGCTTCATCGCTTCCGCTACGCCTTACGTTGATTTTGTCCGGCATCGTGGTTACCTGCGTCAGCATACTGGCCGTTTATCATCTGCCACTGCCGTGGACCGCAGGCGCCACGTTTATCATTCCTCCGGTTTTGAAAGCCGGCATCTATTTCGCTATTTTATCCAGCTTGGCCTTCACTTCAGTATTCTCGCGCCGGGTGGCACAAGAGGCGCGTCAGCTTACGGACGCTCTGGCAGCAACCGAACTTGTGTTGCAACGTGAACAACATTTGTCCGCGTTAGATGGCCTTGCCGCCGCTGCCGCTCATGAACTGGGAACGCCGCTCGCCACCATTGCGCTTGTTGCCCGTGAGCTGGATTTGGCAATGAAAAAGTCTTCGCCGCACAAGGAGGATGTCGAACTTATCGTCAGTCAAACGGGGCGTTGCCGCGATATTTTGCAACGTCTCAGCAGCCTTTCAGCGGAGGGCGAGCAGCATTTGAGCCAAATGCCGCTGACCTCCCTGATCGAAGAGGTTATCGCGCCGCATCGCGAGTTTGGCATCATTATCAACAAGCTTGAGGGCAAGTGTGAGGGTGCAGAACCTGTAGGGCGGCGCAACCCTGGTGTCATTTACGGGCTAGGCAACTTGGTCGAAAATGCAGTCGATTTCGCGAAGACGTCGGTTTCAGTTGAATGGAGCTGGAACGGTCGAACGGTTTCAATCAGCATCATTGACGATGGTCCGGGCTTTTCGACAGACATGCTGGATCATATCGGCGAGCCATATGCCCGCAGCCGCAACCCGACCCCGCGCAACGGCGGTGGTGGCTTGGGCCTTGGCCTGTTTATCGCCAAGACCTTGCTCGAGCGATCCGGTGCAACTTTGACCTTCCAGAACCGCAATGACGCGCTTACAGGCGCGAATATCAACATTCAATGGCCGCGAAACGCCATGGAAGCACTTGATTC
>JANPBE010000655.1:0-8316 GCA_031430295.1 Phyllobacterium sp. | reverse complement strand
CATCAAATTACAGCCTCGCGCCTTCGCGGTTTATGATGTGGATTATCGTGGTTGGGTAGCGCGTGCGGGTGAGTTTACCGTGCGGGCGGGGAAATCAGCGGGGGAGTTGGTGCTGAGTGCGCAGATCAATCGTGCCAGTGAATGGCGGGAAAAAGCCCGCGCTTGAGGCGCGGGCTTGGATTTGGTTCTCTAGGTCTCTTACTTTTTCTTCGGCAACACAGGCACGGATGCCTTTGGCTTCCTGCCACTTGGAACCACAGGCTCCATCTCTTGAGGAGACGCCTTTGGTGCAGCTTTCTATGGAGCCTTAGCAGTCACTTTGCGCGGCTTTTCCTCGGCCTCAGGCTCATCCTTCGGCACTAGTTTTGTCTCGCCTGCTTCCGAGACCAGCTTCAGCTTGGCAACGCCGGCATCATCCTTTTCGACAGACACAGTGACCGTGCCGCCGTTCTTCAAGCGGCCGAATAGCAGTTCGTCTGCCAGTGGCTTCTTGATATACTCTTGGATGACACGGGCGAGTGGGCGCGCGCCCATGCGCTCGTCGTAGCCTTTGTCGGCGAGCCAAGCGATGGCTTCCGGCGAGAGGGCAAAGGTGACACCGCGCTCTGAGAGCTGGGCTTCCAACTGCATGATGAACTTTTGCACCACTTGGTGGATGACCGGAACTGGCAGCGCGCCAAACGGAATAATCGCGTCAAGACGATTGCGGAATTCCGGCGTGAAGATGCGGTTGATGGCTTCCATGTCATCACCCTCGCGCTTGGTGGAACCAAACCCGATGGCCGCACGCGAGGCGTCTGATGCGCCCGCGTTTGTGGTCATAATCAAGATGACATTGCGGAAATCAATCGCCTTGCCGTTGTTATCCGTTAGCTTGCCGTGATCCATAACCTGCAAAAGGATATTATAGAGATCCGGATGCGCCTTTTCGATTTCGTCAAGCAACAGCACGCAGTGCGGATGTTGATCCACGCCGTCTGTCAGCAACCCGCCCTGATCGAAGCCGACATAGCCGGGAGGCGCGCCGATGAGGCGCGATACGGTGTGGCGCTCCATATATTCGGACATATCAAAGCGTAGCAATTCCACGCCAAGAGACTTGGCAAGCTGCTTGGCAACCTCGGTTTTACCAACGCCTGTGGGGCCGGAGAACAGGTAGGAGCCGATTGGCTTTTCCGGTTCGCGCAAGCCTGCCCGCGCCAGTTTAATCGCGGACGTGAGCGCTTCCACGGCCAAATCCTGACCATAGACCATGCGCTTCAATTCGGCCTCAAGATTGGCGAGAACGGTCTCATCATCCTTGGAAACAGACTTCGGCGGGATGCGGGCCATGGTCGCGATGGTGGCTTCGATCTCGGCAATGCCAATGCTTTTCTTGCGCTTGTCAGCGGCGAGAAGCATCTGGCTCGCACCGGATTCGTCAATGACGTCGATGGCTTTATCCGGCAATTTGCGGTCATTGATATAGCGTGCGGACAGCTCCACGGAGGCTTTGATGGCCTCGTCGGTGTAGGTCACTTTGTGGAACTCTTCAAAGTACGGCTTGAGGCCCTTCATGATGAGGATGGCGTCAGGGATGCTTGGCTCGACCACGTCAATCTTCTGGAAGCGGCGCACGAGTGCGCGGTCTTTTTCGAAATATTGGCGGTATTCTTTGTAAGTCGTCGAACCAATAACGCGGATGAGGCCGCCCGACAGGGCTGGCTTCAACAGGTTGGACGCATCCATCGCGCCGCCGGATGTTGCCCCAGCGCCAATAACAGTATGGATTTCGTCGATGAACAAGATCGCGCCAGGATAGTCTTCCAGCTCCTTGATGACTTGCTTCAAACGCTCTTCAAAATCACCGCGATAGCGTGTGCCTGCCAGCAATGTTCCCATATCGAGCGAGAAAATCGTCGCGTCGAGCAGCACTTCCGGCACGTCGCCCTCAACGATGCGCTTGGCCAGACCTTCGGCGATTGCGGTTTTGCCCACGCCTGGATCACCCACGTAAAGCGGATTATTCTTAGAACGGCGGCAAAGAATCTGGATGGTGCGGTCAACTTCTGAGGCGCGGCCAATCAGCGGGTCGATGCGACCTGTCTTCGCTTTCTTGTTGAGATCAACACAATACGCGGCCAGTGCGCTTTGGTCTTTTTTCGTTTCACCAGCCTCGGCCTGTCCTTGACCTTGGCCCATTTGTGGCTGCTCGCTGTCCTCATCGACGCCGCGCGGGGAACGTGTTTCCGATGCACCGGGCCGCTTGGCGATGCCATGCGAGATGAAATTGACGGCATCATAGCGCGTCATATTCTGCTCTTGCAGGAAATAGGCCGCATGGCTTTCGCGCTCGGCAAATATGGCCACAAGCACGTTCGCGCCCGTCACTTCATCGCGGCCGGAAGATTGGACATGAATAACCGCGCGCTGAATGACGCGCTGGAAACCGGCAGTCGGCTTTGAATCCTCGTCATAACCGGTGATGAGGTTTTCCAGTTCCTTATCCACATAGTTTGTCAGTGTGGTGCGCAGTTCCGGGATTTTGACATTGCAGGCGTTCATCACGGCAGCGGCATCTGAATCATCCAGCAGCGCCAGTAGCAAATGCTCAAGCGTTGCATATTCATGATGCCGTTCGTTGGCGACCAAAAGCGCTTGGTGCAGCGCTTTTTCGAGGCTCGTTGAAAATGATGGCATTAGAACCTCACTGTTTTTCCATCACGCACTGTAGCGGATGTTGATTTTTTAAGGCGAAATCCATGACTTGCGTCACCTTGGTTTCCGCCACTTCAAATGTGTATGTGCCGCATTCGCCGACGCCATTTTGATGGACGTGCAGCATAATTTGCGTTGCGGCCTCGCGATCCTTTTGGAAAAAGCGCTCCAATACATGAATTACAAATTCCATGGGCGTATAATCATCGTTCAAAAGCAGGACACGGTAGAGGCTAGGCTTGACGACCTTGGTTTTGGTGCGGGTGATCACACCAATGCCTTGGCCGGGACCACGACCATTCCTATCTTCATCTTGGCTGCGGGGAGGCTTCATAGATTAGTTCCTGAATTCGCGGCACAATATCCGCTTATGCCATACCTAGTGACTCATGTCGGGATTTTAAGCCCCTTTGCGCAGGAAACAAGCATTTCACGCAAGGTTGATTTCTATAAAGATGGTTGGCGTTCATTATTTTTGTGCAATGCGCAAAAAGATACACATTTGCCCCACCAAAATAACACTTTGGTAACGACGTTTGCATAGAGTTTTATCTAAGCGTGCCGTTTGCCGCCTGTGTAAAAGTGTATCTGCTTAGAGTGAAAGAGTTCCAGTGCGTAACATTGTAAAAAGCGTATCCGCGCTCGCCCGCGCCGTTTTGAAAACATGTGTGGCCGCGAGCTTGGCTTGCAGCATGGCTGTTAGCGCTGAGGCAAAGGCCTCTAATCCAAAATTCGCAGCTATTGTTGTCGATGCAAATACCGGCAAGACGCTGTATTCGCAAGATGCTGATGCGCCGCGCTATCCGGCATCACTTACAAAAATGATGACGCTTTATCTTGTGTTCGAAGCGCTCTCTTCTGGCAAGATTGATAAATCCACACTTGTTCCCATTTCGAAACGGGCAGCATCGATGGCGCCGACCAAACTTGGCACACCGGCGGGTTCTTCTATCACCATCGAAACGGCGATACTTGGCCTTGTGACAAAGTCCGCCAACGACGCGGCATGTGCCACTGGCGAATTTTTAGGTGGATCTGAAGATCGCTTTGCTCAAATGATGACAGCAAAGGCGCGCCAGCTCGGTATGCGCAACACAACATTCCGCAATGCATCCGGTCTGCCAAATCCGGGTCAGGTAACAACAGCGCGTGACATGGCGATTTTGGGTATGGCGCTGCGCGAGCATTTTCCGAAATATTATGGATATTTCTCCACCCGCAGCTTCCAGTACGGCCGCAGCCGGTTGGCGAACCATAACAAGCTTCTTGGTCGCGTGGCAGGTGTGGATGGCATCAAAACCGGGTACACCGCCAAATCCGGCTTCAATCTTGTTTCGTCCGTGTCGATGGACGGAAAAAAGCTGATTACGGTGGTTTTGGGCGGCAAATCCGGCGGCAGCCGCGACGCGCAGGTAACACAGCTTATCGGTAAGTTTTTACCAAAAGCGTCCGGCCGTAGTGAAGGCCCGATGGTTGCCTTGGCAAAGATATTTAAGGGCAAGAAAGCCGTTGAGGCAAACACCGCTGCACAAACGGCCTATGCCGAGCCGGAAGCTGGTGCATCAGCGGAGGAAGTTGACCCTGTCATCGTTGCCGCTATTCCAGCCAAAAAACCGCATCAAGTTATTGTTCCGCTGACCAGCGATGAAGATGGCTCTGCGTCTGCTGACGTTGATCCGGTGACTACGGCTGCTGTTGCCGCCGAACCAGAGCCTACAGGCAATGGCGTTTGGGTTATCCAAATCGCTGCTGCTGATAGCGAAGCTGGTGCACTAAAGATTTTGGATGGCGCTAAGGCAAAGGGTGGCAAAGCACTTTCTTACGCCACGCCATTTACACAGGAAGTGCAAAAGGGTTCTGCCACTTTGTATCGTGCTCGCTTTAAGGGCTTTGATACCAAGGTAGCGGCTTGGAATGCTTGCAAGGCTTTGAAGAAGAGCAATATCGGTTGCTACGCTTTGAATAACTAGTTTTCGTCAACCCATTGTACCGAGTTTAAGGGTTTATCGCCGTGCGTATTGAACAGAATGACCAGAGCTTTCTAGCGCCAAACACAACAATAGTGTCGGCCCCCTCGTCGCTATCGGTGCTGCGAAGCGCCGCGATGCGCCTCGCCGAGACACGCAAGAAGCCGCGTCTTAAAACGCGCGATCTGGTTGGACTTCTCTTGAGTCACAGCGCGCGGGCATGGCGCAGCTCGATGCCTTACGTTAGCGTGAAATTGGCGGTGCTATCGCCGACAGGCACTGCTGCCGTGCGCTACGGCTATAAGCGGCCAGCGTAGGTTAGACAAAAATATCCGGCAATACGATCTTACGATCGGGCGCTCCGAGCCACAGCTTACGGTCATCCGCTCGCTTGCGACTTACTTCATCGACTGGTAATTTTAAATGCGCTACCAGCTGGCGGATTTCTTGACGCGCCGCCAAATGTGACAGTGTTGGCTTTGTTCCCAAAACATGCTCATCGAACTCATCAAGAGCCGTAAGCCCAATGGGGAAAAATTCGCGGAACACCACACGCTCCGTTACGCCCTCCGCAACACGGAAACCCAATTGGGTTGATAAGCGATTGACGCAAGACACCAGTCTTTGTTCGTTGCGCGACTGAATATTGGCTAAGCGATTGCGAACGACGACCCAATCTATCATTCCATTGTCCGCAGCGCGGCGCTCACGGCGGGCATCGCGTACGGCGCAAGCATATTGGGAAATTTCTGTTATCTCATTGGTATCGGCATCTATGCGGGCCAGCACATCAAAATCCACGAAAGAGTCATTGATGGGCGTTACCAGCGTATCGGCCATCATATGAGCCAAGCGCTGCAAATATGTATCCGATCCGGGTGTGTCTATGACAATGAAATCGTGACTATGTTCGATCCTGGCAATGCGGTCTGCCAACTCTCGTGACTCCGTGTCTTGAATTGTTGCGACCAGATCGCCCGCTATACGCTCCACCGTAAAGTGCGTTGGCAACTCTAGCGATATGCCCTTTTTAGCGGACCAGCGGCGGCGATTTTCAACATAACGGGTGAGCGACAGTTGGCGGGTATCCAAATCAATGGTGGCAACTTTGTGCCCTGCCTTCATGAGGGCTACCGCCAAATGGATGGAGAGCGTGGATTTCCCACTGCCTCCTTTTTCATTCCCGCAGACGATGACATGGGCCATGCGCGGCGCGGCAAGCGGCACAATACCTAACTCTCTAATGCCCTTAGACATGTACACTTACGCAAAACTCCCACCGTCAGGGATGGCGTCGCATAGAAAGGTGCAAAAAGCCATAATTTTGCGGAATCTGGCCAAAAACAAAGGTTAAGTGGTAAAAACAAATGGTTTATGGTTACAAAAGTCCCAAGCTCGCCAGCTCTTCGCGCAGAGCTTGCGGCATAGGTTCATCTTGCGATCTACCCATATTGATGTCTGACGGAGCATCGGCTGGCTTCAAGTAGCGCCATCCTTGGAACGGTCTGCGCGGCTGCCAAGTGGTTAGTGTCACGTCATAATCCAACACAATTTTGCAGCGTGAAATGCCATCTTCGCCCTTGACGGCCCGCAAATCTACGATGCGCTGGCGGCACTGCACATTGCCCTTGATGACCCAGTAAAGCGAGCCGCCATCCAATATCTCTTCGCGCGCTTTGGGAAACATGCGGGTGGTATGATAGTGCTCCACGGGCATTCCAAGCCGTCGTTTTAACGCGGCATCCCCTTCACGCCACGCAATGAGGTCTTCGATGGAGTCGCAGCCGACGCAGAGTTTAAGTATATTCAGTGCCATGGCATCGACATAAGGCGGCAGCGCATGTGCGGCAAGTGCAGCTTATGACGATATAGGATTTTGTCAGCACTCAACGACATTGACCGCTAGACCGCCTAAGCTTGTTTCCTTATAGTGCTCGTGCATGTCCCTGCCCGTTTGGCGCATTGTTTCGATGACTTGATCGAGCGAGACAAAATGCGAGCCATCACCCTTGAGTGCCAGCGAGGCGGCAGTGACGGCTTTAACTGCCCCCATGGCGTTGCGCTCGATACACGGAACCTGCACAAGACCGCCGATGGGATCGCAGGTCATGCCAAGGTGATGCTCCATGGCGATTTCTGCTGCGTTTTCAATTTGCTCCGGTGTGCCGCCCAGTGCTGCGGCAAGGCCAGCGGCGGCCATGGCCGAGGCGGAACCCACTTCGCCCTGACACCCCACTTCCGCGCCGGAAATAGAGGCATTGGTTTTGAGCAAGCCACCAATGGCCGCAGCAGTGAGCAGGAAGTTGCGGATGCCGTCATGATCTTTGGCATCATGAAAACGCAGGTAATATTTTAATACCGCAGGAATGACGCCAGCAGCGCCATTGGTCGGGGCAGTGACTATACGGCCGCCGGATGCGTTTTCCTCGTTCACGGCCATGGCATAAACCGACAGCCAATCATTGGCGATGAGTGGGTTTGGCACGTTGGAGCCCCAGTCGGCATTGAGCTTATCGTGGATGGCCTGCGCGCGACGCTTTACTTTGAGCCCGCCGGGCATAATACCGCTTTGCGACAGGCCGCGCGTGATACAGCCATCCATGGTTTGCCAGATACGATCCATGCCTTCGTCCAACTCTTGTCGCGGCATGAGTGTTTCTTCATTGACGCGCTTCATGTCGGCAATTGTGAGGCCGCTTTTGTTGGCCATCACCAACATCTCGTTGGCATTCTTGAAAGGATAAGGTACGCTTGGACCCTGTTGAGCACCGGTCTTGGATTTGGAAGCAGCCAGTTCATCGGCGCTGACAACAAAGCCGCCACCGACCGAAAAGTAGGCTATCCGCAGCAATTGGCGGCCGTCGCGGTCCAATGCAGTGAAGGCCATGCCATTGGCGTGGCCGGGTAATGGCGTTTTTTTATCAAGCACCATGTCTGTTGCCGGATCGAAATCATATTCTGGATGACCAGCGGGGTGGATGGTTTTTGTGCGGGTGACTTTTGCCAACAAAGCATCGGCAGCATCCAAATCCACAGTTGCGGGAAGTTCGCCACACAGGCCCAAAATTACCGCACGATCAGTTGCGTGCCCAATGCCAGTGTAGGCGAGCGAACCGTGCATACTTACCTTGATTTGGGCAACCTTTGCCCCAAACGGACGAGGCCAATCGCCATTCAAAATCTCATCTAAAAAGCGCGATGCGGCAACCATTGGTCCCATTGTGTGGGAGGATGACGGGCCGATACCAATTTTGAACAGGTCGAAAACTGAGAGAAACATATAAAGTTCCTTGATTGCGTGGCCTATTGTGGTTCAAAGGGCAATAAAATTCCAATCACGCCGCGACTGACGGTATGACAGGAACGACAGACTTAACCAGTCACTATTTGGAATTGGTCCATGCAAACTGTATATATATATACATGGCACGACGCCTTTGCACTCGCACTGTTTGCGCTGTGCTGGTATGTTTATTCGCTTGCCACAGGAGGTCAATTGACCTCGCGCCCTTCGCTCAACAGTTTGATGAACCATGAGCGTGCGCGCTGGATGAGCGTGATGACATCGCGTGAACTGCGGGTGATTGATACGTCGATTGTTGCCGGTTTGCAGCAAGGCACTGCGTTCTTCGCATCGACCTCGGTGTTCGCT
>JANPBE010000654.1:0-3646 GCA_031430295.1 Phyllobacterium sp. | reverse complement strand
CGGCGCGCCTCAGCCAAACCCGGAAGTACCCGAACGCGCCGACATTCTGCTTGCCGCCGCCAAGAATGCGGGCCTCAAACAAGAGACGCCGCACGACTATGGCCTCGCCCCTGCCGCTGCCATTCACACGCCGGAGTACCTCACTTTCCTGCAAACCATCTTCGAGCGCTGGCAGCGCATCGAAGGCGCGTCACCTGAAGTCATCCCCAACATCCACCCCAACGGGCGCGGCATGTCCTACCCCGCGTCGGCCGTCGGCCACGCCGGCTATCACATGGCGGACACCTCCTGCCCCATCAATGCCGACACATGGGGTTCCGCGCTGCGCTCCAGCCACACGGCGGCTCATGCTGCAAACTTGGTAAGCCAAGGCGCATCCGCCGCCTATGCGCTGTGCCGACCGCCTGGCCACCACGCGTTTGCCGATATGGCAGGCGGGTTTTGCTATCTCAACAACGCCGCCATCGCCGCCGCCACGCTGCAACGCCACGGCTCCCGGGTCGCCATTCTCGATGTGGACCTGCACCACGGTAACGGCACACAAGGCATCTACTATGAGCACAGCGATGTACTCACCGTTTCCATCCACGCCGACCCCATCCGCTTCTATCCCTTCTTCTGGGGCCAGGCCGGTGAGCGCGGCGAAGGCGCTGGTCTCGGCTATAACCTCAACCTGCCTTTGGCACGAAAAACAGGTGACGATGGATTTTTGGGCGCACTAGAAATCGCCATGCAAAGATTACGCGCGTTCGCACCCGATGCCATCGTCATCGCGCTTGGTTTGGACGCACACGAGTCCGACCCGTTTGGCGGATTGACTGTGACAACGCGCGGCTTCGAAAAAATCGGGGCCCGCATCGCCTCGCTAAAACTGCCGACCGTGCTGGTGCAAGAAGGCGGCTATTTAAACGAAGCCTTGGGCGCGAATCTGGAGAGCTTCCTGTCCGGATTCCAAAAATCGGGCAAAAACCACAGATGAGCGACGACCGCACCCCATTCGCATCAACTTCGGACGCTCTCCGCACTCATTCCGTATCATCTTCGGGCGGTTCCCGACCGGATTCTGTGCATGTGAGAGCCGCCACATCTAGTGACTATCCCGTTGTCGTCGAAATGATCCAAGCACTCGCCGCACACATTGGCGCGGATGAAAAACCCAATGTCACAGTGGGCGTTTTGGAGCGCGACGGCCCGCAAGGCCATGGCAATTTCCAAATTCTCGTTGCCGAACGTGAAGGCAAAATCTGCGGCCTTTGCCTCTACACATTCGCCTTCTCCGGCTGGCGCGGCATGTCTGGCCTGTTTATTGAGGATTTATACGTAGATCCCAGCGCTCGCGGACTTGGAATTGGAAAAATCCTGCTTGAGGAGGCCTTAGCCCACGAAAAATATCGTGGTGCAGGCTATTTAAAGTTGGAAGTTGACGAAGCAAACCATGTGGCTATCCGCTTTTATCAAAGCTTCGGATTCGAACTTATTCAAGGCGAAAGCCTCATGGCTTACCAGTCGCCGTAGGCACCACGCTGCCGCTAAGTCATTCAAAATGTTGAGGAAAAGTGGTGGGTGCGACAGGTTTCGAACCTGTGACCCGATGATTAAGAGTCATCTGCTCTACCAACTGAGCTACGCACCCACTTTTGCCCGCTGGCTATAAAAGCCGTGAACGAGGGGGTCTATAACCAGCCAATCGGCCCCTGTCTAGCGCCGTCGGCTAAAAAACAGCATTTCACAGAAACAATCGCCCTTCTGCCACTTTCACCGCACTGCCGGAAATCTCGACAATGGATAAATTACCGCCTTCTAGGGTCAGGGAGAGGCCAATTTGCGATGGTCGGCCCATTTCAACCCCTTGATTTATAATAACTTTATGGATTTCATTTGTGATAAACTCAAATTTCTGCAAGGTTTTCGCAAAAGCCACCGCCGCAGAGCCCGTCGCCGGATCTTCCGGTATGCCATCCCACGGCGCAAACATCCGCACACGAAAAACGCCCTGCCCTTCACGGCAATAGAGGTAAGGCGCTGCAAATTTTCCTTGTTTGTGAACATCCAACTTTAGCCATTTGTCGGCATCAACCTTGGCATTCGCCAGATCATCAAGCGTTTTCACCGGAACGGTGACATATGGCACGCCGCCTGACGTCAACATTATCTCATGGCTGCCAAAGCCGACTGATTTTGTGTCGAGATTGAGTGCCTCACAAACCTCTATAACGTTGAAATCAAAAGGTAATTGCTCCGGCAAACGTGCCGCAATGAATGATGACTTCCCGCCAAACTCATCAGCCGAAACGATACAAGTAATCGGCCCAACGCCCTCTTCCAGCACCATTTTCGCGCCAGTTGCCAACCGTTTCTTGCCAGCAAAGGCTATCGCGCCGCCAATTGTCGGGTGCCCGGCAAATGGCAATTCGCCCAATGGCATAAATATCCGCACTTTAGCTGCATGTTCAGGCTTATCAGGCGGCAGAAAGAATATTGTCTCGGCGATGTTAAATTCGCGTGCAATTGCCTGCATTTGCACGCCCGAAAGGCCGGAAGCGTCCAATATAACGCCAAGTTGGTTGCCCGTCAGCGCTTTTTCGGTGAAAACATCATAAATCATATACTCTATGGAACGCATTGCGGCTCCTCCCGTTACAAACATGACCAATATTTAATTTGTATTTTGCGCGCGCAAAGCCGAATTACCAGTCAACACTTGTTATGCCTGAAAGGCTGTTTTTTGATGGATCAACGGGTCGAAACTTCATCTCCCACAATCTCACCCGAAATTGCGGCAGCCCTCTCGCTGGATAAGTCCGGCAAAGCTAACTCAGGAAAGCGCAAGTGGCTGCGTTACCTATTGATTCCATTGGTTTTATTTGGCGCCTTCTACGGCTACCAAAGCTACGCAACAAAATCCGCCACGACGAAAACCTACGTCAGCGAACCAGCTTCTATCGGCAACCTCGTTGTCGAAGTCAGCGCGTCTGGAACTTTGCAACCACTTACCAAAGTGGATGTGTCCAGCGAGCAGTCCGGCGTGGTGCGCGACGTGAACTTTGATGAAAATGATTCTGTCAAAAAAGGCGATATTCTTGCTGTTCTTGATACCACGACGCTGAGCGCTCAAGTCGAGCGCGCGGAGGCCTCTGTGGTCGCCGCTAAAGCCCGTATAACAGACGCTCAAACAACGCTGAAAGAGACCCAGCAAACACTGGATCGCTCGAAAAGCCTTGCCACCCGTGGCACACTTTCGCAGCAGGATTTGGAAGGCGTAGTAGCCAAGCGTGACCGCGCCACGAGTTCCGTGACCAGTGTGGAAGCGGACCTAGCCGTCGCCCAAGCAGACTTGAAATTGCAGCAAGCGGCGCTGGCCAAAAGCACAATTTATGCGCCGATTGATGGCATCATATTAACCCGCTCAGTCGATACAGGCCAGACGGTTGCGGCCTCTCTTTCAGCCCCGATTTTGTTTGTCATCGCCGCTGATTTGAAAAATATGAAGCTGGAAGCCGCCATTGACGAAGCCGATATTGGCATGGTTGCCAAGGATCAAAAGGCAAAATTCAAGGTCGATGCCTACCCCGACAAAAAGTTCAACGCCGCCATCACCCAAATCGCCTATGCCTCGCAAACCACTGATAACGTTGTGACTTATGAA
>JANPBE010000653.1:0-2136 GCA_031430295.1 Phyllobacterium sp. | reverse complement strand
TTCCTGCCAATCTTAAAAGAAAATCCAAAAGAAGCCGAGATTGTTTCGCATCGCTTGATGCTGCGCGCCGGCATGATCCGCCAGCAGGCTGCTGGTTCCTACGCATGGCTGCCGCTTGGTCTTAAGGTGCTCAACAAGGTTTGCAAAATCATCCGCGAAGAGCAGGATCGTTCCGGCGCGATTGAGATTTTGATGCCGACCATTCAATCAGCCGATTTGTGGAAAGAAAGCGGTCGCTACGACGCCTACGGCAAAGAAATGCTGCGCATCAAAGACCGGCAAGAGCGCGAGTTTCTCTATGGCCCGACCAATGAGGAAATGGTCACAGAGATTTTCCGTGGCTATGTGAAATCCTACAAGGATTTGCCGCTGAACCTCTACCACATTCAGTGGAAATTCCGCGATGAAGTGCGCCCGCGCTTTGGCGTCATGCGCTCGCGCGAATTTTTGATGAAGGATGCCTATTCGTTTGACCTCAATTACGAAGCATCGAAAGCTGCCTATAACCGCATGTTCGTCTCTTATTTGCGCACTTTTGAGCGCGTCGGCATGAAGGCGATCCCCATGCGTGCCGACACCGGCCCGATTGGCGGCGAACTTAGCCATGAATTCATCATTCTGGCTGATACAGGCGAGAGCGAAGTGTTCTGCCACAAGGACTTCATGTTGCTTGCCGTTCCCGGCGCGGATGTCGATTTTCGCGATGATCAATCCATTGCGGACATCGTGACTGCATGGACAACGCCTTACGCCGCGACCTCTGAAATGCACGACACGGCTGCATGGGATGCGCTGCCCGCAGACGTGCAAGTCAGCGCACGCGGCATTGAAGTTGGCCATATTTTCCACTTCGGCACCAAATATTCCGAGCCAATGGGCGCGAAAGTGGCCGGACCGGATGGCAAGGATCATCTCGTTTCCATGGGTTCCTACGGCATCGGCCCCTCGCGCGTTGTTGCAGCCATCATCGAAGCCAGCCATGACGCCAACGGCATAATTTGGCCTGAGGCAGTTGCGCCATTCGACTTCGGCATCATCAACATGAAGCCGGGCGATGCAGGCTGCGACGGTGTTGCTGAAGCACTTTACGCCAAGCTCAACGAAGCCGGGAAAGATGTGCTGCTCGATGACACCAACAATGGCGCAGGTAATAAGTTCGCAACCGCCGATCTGATCGGCCTGCCATGGCAATTTGTCATCGGCCCGCGCGGCGTTGCCAGCGGCGAAGTCGAAGTGAAAAACCGCAAAACCGGCGCGCGCGAAAACATGAGCGTGGACGCCATCCTCAACCGCTTTGCCAAGTAACAGTTAAGAGGCTCAATGAGCGCGATTCCGGACGATACCAAAACATACAGCACGGCCAAGCCGTTTTCGGCGTTTGAGCGCATGATCGCATGGCGTTATTTGCGCGCACGGCGCAAGGAAGCGTTTATTTCCGTCATTGCGGGTTTTTCGTTCCTTGGCATTTTACTTGGCGTTGCCACACTCATCGTCGTCATGGCCGTGATGAATGGTTTTCGTACCGAACTCCTGACGCGCATTTTAGGCATCAACGGCCATCTCATAGTACAATCCATGGACCGTCCTCTGGATGATTATGAGGAGCTTTCCAAGAAGCTCTCCGGCATTTCCGGCGTCACCTACGCGATGCCCATCGTCGAAGGGCAAACACTCGCCTCGGGAAAAATCGGTGCTGGGACAGGTGCGCTCGTGCGCGGTGTTCGGCAGGAAGATATCAAAAAAATCAAACTGATAGCGCAAACCATTAAGCAAGGTAGTCTGGATGGATTTGGCACAGATGGCGGCGTCGCCATTGGCATCCGCATGGCCGAAAATCTCGGCCTCGGTCTAGGCGATAATCTCACGCTGATTTCACCGGATGGCGATGTGACACCGCTCGGCGTAACCCCCCGCGTCAAAGCCTATCCGGTGTCGGCGATTTTCGAAATCGGTATGGCCGAATATGATGCGTCCATCGTATTCATGCCTCTTACTGAGGCGCAGGCCTATTTCAATTCAGACGGCAAAGTCCAGTCCATCGAGATTGTTGCCAATGACCCGGACAAGACCGATGAGTTACGCCCTCAGGTCGAGGCCATTGCTGACCGCCAATTGATGTTGACCGACTGGAAACAG
>JANPBE010000652.1:0-7447 GCA_031430295.1 Phyllobacterium sp. | reverse complement strand
GCCGATGGTTTGGATGGCGAGCGTGTCGAAGTCTATGAGACAGAAGTAACGCTCGGTGCAGATGATCAGATTGCGCGGTTTCGGGTGATGGGCAATCTCAACGAACTTGAAGCGGAAATCAGCGATTTTGCCAATTCGCTTTATCGTTACTTAGGCCTATTCGGTCTGGGTAGCATTGCGATGAATGCGCTGGCTATTTTGGCCGGTCTTAACCCGTCGAAGCGCGCGCGCGAGGCGTTGGCTGCCGTGCGCGAGGGCAAATCACATCGTTTGGACGGTAAGTTTCCGCAGGAAATTGAGCCGTTGGCAAACGAAATGAACGCCCTAATCGACAACAACCGTCGCATTGTTGAGCGTTCACGGACCCAAGTTGGCAATTTAGCACATTCATTGAAGACGCCGCTGTCTGTGATAGCCAATGAGGGACGGGCGCTTTCTGGCAAAAATGGCAAGGTAATTGGCGAACAGGCGCAGGCGATGCAGACCCAAATTCAGCATTATTTGCAACGAGCCCGCGTCGCTGCCCAGCGCGATAGCGTGGTGTTCCGCGCGCCAATTGAGCCAATTATTGAGCGGATGTTGCGCGTGATGCGCAAACTCAATCCGGACAAAACTTTTGATCTGAAGGGCGAATATCAGGGCTTAATATTTGCCGGAGAGGCAGAGGATTTCGAGGAACTGCTCGGCAACCTGCTTGAAAACGCCGGCACATGGGGTCGTAAAAAAGTTGAGATTACTGTGCACCATACGCCGCAGACCTTTGAAGTGAACATTGGCGATGATGGCCCCGGCCTTGCGGACAATCAAATGCAAGAGGCGCTCAAGCGTGGCAAGCGCTTGGATGAAACGACGCCGGGCACTGGTTTGGGTCTGGCAATTGTTTCAGACACGGTGCGTGAGTATGGCGGTAAACTACACCTGAGCCGAAGCTTACTGGGCGGCCTAAATGTGAAAATAGAATTGCCACGTGCAATAGGCTGACCCAATGTGGACGAAGCGATTACACGTGCTAAAAGCAGACTAACGATGAGGCGGGAGAAGCCGATGTATTTGAAACTAGGCGTGTTGGGATTGTCTCTTTTGATAACAGGGTGCACGACGCTCGGCGGCGGCACGGGGACACTAACACCCAAACCGATATCTGCCCCTGCCAATCCTTCACAGCCGATCAACACTGGCATCTCTGGCGGTGGTTTGGTGGGTGGTGAATTTGGTGCAAAGCTGCTGAAGGCCGACAAGCAACTCGCGCTGGACGCTGAATATAAGGCGCTGGAATATGGCAAAGGAAGCGAAGCCATTGATTGGGCTGCCAGCACAGGAGCAGTGGGTGGTAAAGTCATTGCCGGCCAGCCCTATCGCGTTGGAAGCCAAGATTGCCGCCAATATAGCCACACGATTACCACATCTGGTGTCGATCAAAGCGCACGTGGAACGGCTTGCCGCAATCCGGATGGTACATGGACATTGTTGCAGTGACCGCGACCAATTGACTTCACCCAAAGTTGACAAGTGGTTAGCGTTGCTCATCGCCTGAGAAAACACTATTTGAACATCATGTTGTTCTGGTTCACCTGCGCTCTTCTGACCTTTGCCGCCGCAATCGCGGTGCTCTTTCCATTTTTGCGTAACGATCAGCAGACTGAGCCCTCACATGCTAGCGACTTGGCAATCTACAAAGACCAATTGCGCGAGATAGATGAGGATGAAAAGCGTGGCCTCATTTCCACAACTGATGCAGTAAGCGCCCGTACAGAGGTGTCGCGCCGTATTTTAAAACTTGCCCCATCACAGGCACAAAGTACTTCCCGTAAATCATCACGTTATGTCGTGATCGCGTCTGCGCTGGCAATGCCTGTTCTAACATGGAGCTTATATAGCTTCACCGGCTCGCCGCTGGCTGCTGACCAACCTATTTTGGCGCGCCTCGCTGTTCCAGCAAACAAAGCTTCAGTTGAAATATTGGTAGCGCAGGCGGAGAAACATCTCGCCGAGAATCCCGAGGATAGTCGCGGCTGGGCTGTAATTGCACCGATCTATTTGAAATATGGCCGCTACGACAAAGCACTCGAGGCTTATCAAAAACTCACGAAACTAATTGGACCAAAGGCCCAATTCGAAGTGGGTATTGGTGAGGCATTGGTAGGATTGAACCAAGGCAAGATTGGCGCAGATGCCAGCGCGGCATTTGAGCGGGCCGCAAAACTTGATCACAATGATCCGCAGCCAAAAATATTTTTGGCAACGGGGTTGGCGCAACAAGGAAAATATCCAGAAGCGAAGTCTGCGTTTGAGGCTATTTTGGCCAATGCCCCAGCCGATGCGCCATGGCGTCCTATTGTTACGAGTTCGCTCAATGAACTGGCAAAGGTGATGGCGGCCCTGGCCAATCGTGATCTAAAAGGTCCGACGCAAGAGGATGTGAACAATGCTGCTGGCATGTCCGGGACGGACAGGATGGCAATGATCGAGGGCATGGTGGCCAAACTGGATGCCGATCTTTCGACCAATCCTAACAACAGCGAGGGCTGGAAGCGGCTCATCAAATCTTACACGGTGCTAGATAAACCAGACAAGGCGTCAGACGCACTTGCCAAGGCACAAGTGGCCATGAAAGATAACAAGGCAGCGCTCAGCGAATTGCAGCAGATGGCCACAGAATTGGGGCTGACCAAATAATGACCCGCAAACAAAAACGGTTGCTGACAATTGGAAGCGGGCTGGCTGTTCTAGCGTGCGCCGCCGGACTGGTGCTATTTGCCTTACGTCAACAAATCGTTTTTTTTCGCACTCCCGCAGACTTGGTAGAAATGCACATTGCAAGCGGCACGCGCATTCGTCTCGGCGGCCTTGTCGAAAAGGGCAGCATCGTACGCGATGGCGCAACCACCGTTAAGTTCATCGTCACTGATACGGTTAAAACGCTGCCCGTGATATACGAAGGCATCTTGCCGGACCTGTTTCGCGAGGAACAGGGCGTGATAGCCGAAGGTACAGTAGGGCCGGACGGTGTATTTGTCGCTGATACAATATTGGCCAAGCATGACGAAAATTATATGCCCAAAGACGTCGCCGACAAATTGAAGGAAAGAGGCGTATGGAAGGGCGAAGAAAAGTGAAATACGGGCAAACCCAATGATAGTAGAATTTGGCCACTTTGCGCTTGTCTTGGCATTGGCACTGTCGCTGGTGCAATCCGTTGTTCCATTTTATGGTGCCCGCATTGCTGACACGAAGTTGATGGCGGTAGCTGACAGCGTTGCCGCATTCACATTTTTGGCAGTAGCCGCATCGTTTGCTGCGCTCACATGGGCATACGTGACATCGGATTTTTCCGTGCTCAACGTCGTTGAAAACTCTCACACGCTCAAACCATTGATCTATAAGATTTCCGGCGTATGGGGAAATCATGAAGGGTCAATGCTGTTATGGGTGCTGATCCTTTCCCTTTTTAGCGCCCTTGTAGCCCTGTTTGGCCGCAACTTACCTGCAAGTTTAAAGGCAAATGTCTTATCTGTGCAGGGGCTGATTTCATCGGCTTTTTTGCTGTTCATTCTTATCGCATCAAACCCGTTTTTGCGGCTGGACAATCCACCAACCGAAGGCCAGGACTTGAACCCGGTATTGCAAGATGTTGGTTTGGCAATTCATCCGCCAATGCTTTATCTCGGTTATGTTGGTTTTTCCGTGGCGTTTTCGTTCGCAATTGCGGCACTCATCGATGGCCGCGTGGATGCCGCGTGGGCGCGCTGGGTGCGTCCATGGACACTGATGGCTTGGATGTTTTTGACAGCCGGAATCGCTATGGGCTCCTATTGGGCCTATTATGAGCTGGGCTGGGGCGGCTGGTGGTTTTGGGATCCCGTCGAAAATGCATCCTTCATGCCATGGCTATCCGGCACAGCATTGTTGCATTCCGCAATTGTCATGGAAAAGCGGGGCGCCTTAAAAATCTGGACGATTTTACTGGCAATTGTCACCTTTTCATTCTCGCTATTGGGCACATTCCTTGTGCGCTCGGGCGTCCTGACCTCCGTGCACAGCTTCGCCTCTGATCCAAGCAGGGGCTTGTTTATCTTGGTAATTCTTTCGGTGTTTGTCGGCGGGGCCTTAATTTTATTTGCATTGAGGGCAGGGCAAATTGAGCAAGGCGGCCTGTTTCATCCGATTTCGCGAGAGGGTGCATTGGTTTTCAATAACTTATTTTTAACCACCGCCGCCGCGTCTGTGCTGATTGGTACGCTCTACCCGCTGCTGTTAGAGGCACTAACTGGTTCAAAAATCTCCGTCGGCGCACCGTTCTTTAATCTAACATTCGGCCCGCTTATGATCCCGCTTATTTTTGCCATACCCTTCGGCCCGTTGATGGCATGGAAGCGCGGCGACATAGCCGGCGTTGCACAGCGTCTTTATCTCGCATTTGGCATGGCGATATTGGTGACACTTGCCGTGCTGTATTTCAGGACTGGTGCACCCGTGTTGTCGGCCTTGGGCATCGGCTTGGCATCATGGACTATCATCGGTAGCTTGGCGGACTTGGCCGGTAAGGCCGGACTTGGGAGAGTATCAGTGCCAGTAGCTATGGCACGTCTTTCTGGCTTGCCACGTTCGGTTTTTGGAACCGCATTTGGTCATTTTGGCATTGGACTAACAACTTTAGGCATCGTTGCCGTCACAACATTTGGAACAGAAAACGTTGTTTCGATGAAGCCGAATGACAGTCTAGAACTTTCGGGATACCGCTTAACCTATGTCAACATGACCAGCGTAGATGGCGCAAGCTACGCCGAAGAGTTCGGCAACTTCATTTTGACGGATGCATCCGGCACAGAGCTTTCCCCAATCACATCATCCAAGCGGTTTTACAAGGCACGTCAAATGCCCACAACGGAAGCAGGCATTTACACCCACCACTTAAGCCAAGTGTATGTCTCGCTTGGTGATAAAGGCCCCGATGGTTCGGTTGTTGTACGTGTCTGGTGGAAGCCATTGGTGACATTAATCTGGTTTGGCGCAGTGTTTATGGCGTTTGGTGCGTTGATTTCCCTGTCGGACCGCCGCTTACGCGTAGGTGCACCGAAAGCATCAGCGCGCAAAGCTCACCATGAGGCGCAGGCATGAAATATCGGCAGCTACATCAGGCTATGGCAGCAATTGCCCTATTGCTATTTTTTGTTGCCCCGTCTTTTGCTGTCAACCCGAATGAAGTGCTTGACAATCCCACACTCGAATCGCGAGCACGCGCAATTTCAGCGGAATTGCGTTGTCTTGTATGTCAAAACCAATCCATTGATAATTCCGATGCCGAACTCGCTAAAGACTTACGTCTTTTAGTGCGCGAGCATCTCAAAGCCGGTGAGTCAGACGCGCAAATCTATGACTTTCTGGTGGCCCGTTACGGCGAGTTTGTTTTGTTAAAGCCGCGCCTCCAAGAGCGAACTTTGCTACTTTGGTTCGCACCGTTGTTTTTGTTGGGTCTTGGCGCGCTGATGTTGCTAATTCAATATAGAAAAAGCAATATTTCCAATGCCTTAACCGAATTATCGGATTCAGAAAAAGAACGCGTTGCCAAGCTCGTTTCGGACCAATAACGGCTTCTTCAAGGCGAACATTACAAAGATTTCACGTGGCGGAAATGGTGCTGTAATTTTCAGTAATCTAATGATGTGTCCAAGGCAGCGTTAATGCCGGTCATTGAAAAGGGATTATGTCCATGAAGTTCGATTGTTCTCCATTTAAACTTCGCAGCAACAGTTCAGTTATAGCGTTGCTTGCGGGTGCGGCGTTTGTCACAACTATAGGCCTGACAGGTTTCGGCGCTCCCTCCCACGCTTTTGCGGAAGCTGTTAAAGTCGAGGCTCCGGCGCAACAGGGCTTTGCGGATGTCGTCGAGAAAGTTTCGCCTGCGGTCGTCAGTGTTCGTGTGAAGGGCAAACTACAGCCAGTCTCCGACGACATGGGACAGGATCAGCAAGGTGACAATGGCTTTGGCGGGCAGGGTTTCGACCAGCTGCCAGATAATAGCCCGCTCAAGAAGTTTTTCAAAGAGTTTGGAGGCCCGGATGGCAATGGTCGAAAGGGCCAGATGCAACGTCAGCCGCGTCAGATGAGCCAAGGTTCAGGTTTCTTCATCACCGAGGATGGCTACCTTGTCACCAACAACCACGTTGTCGATGACGGTGCTGAATATGTAATCGTGATGAATGATGGCAAGGAACTAAACGCCAAACTCATTGGCAAAGACAAGCGCACAGATTTGGCAGTGCTCAAAGTTGATGCTGCCGATCGCAAGTTCACATATGTCGATTTTGCACCGGACAAATCTACCCGCGTCGGTGATTGGGTCGTTGCCGTTGGCAACCCGTTCGGCCTTGGCGGCACAGTGACCGCAGGCATCGTATCAGCGCTTGGCCGCGATATTGGTGCTGGCCCTTATGATGATTTCATCCAGATTGATGCTGCGGTAAACCACGGCAATTCCGGCGGCCCGACATTCAACCAAAGTGGTCAAGTAGTAGGCATAAATACTGCGATTTTCTCGCCATCCGGTGGCAATGTTGGCATCGCATTTGATATTCCAGCGTCCACCGCAAAGACGGTTGTCAACGATTTGATGCGCGGCGGCACGATCAAGCGTGGCTGGCTCGGCGTTCAAATTCAGCCTGTTGGTGCTGATATCGCAGAGTCTCTCGGTTTGCAGGGTGAGAAGGGTGCACTGGTCAATGATGTGCAGCCAAACAGTCCTGCTTCCAAAGCAGGTGTGAAAACAGGCGATGTGATCCTAAGTGTTGGTGGCAATCTGATTGATGGTCCAAAAGATCTTGCCCGTAAGGTGGCTGCGATCGCTCCGGGCACACCTGAAGAAATGTTGGTATGGCGTGATGGCGCAGAAACGAAGCTCAGCGTGTCCATTGAAAAGCTGACTGATGCAACACCGGCAAAAGCAGAAGTTCCAGCCACGCCTGATGCGCCGCAAGACCTGACCAATTTTGGCATAAAAGTGACGCCAAATGAAAAGGGTCCCGGCGTTGTGGTCATGGATGTTGATCCAGACAGCACCGCAGCGGAACGCGGCCTTGCGGCAGGTGACATTATCGTGGGCGTCAATGATGCTAAGGTTGCCTCTGCTGATGAGTTCAGCAAGGCAGTTGCCACTGCCGCTGCCAAGGGGCGCAAGTCGGTTCTCGTACAAATCCAAGGCGAAAACGGCACACGCTTCATGCCATTGCCGGTAGCCAAGGGCTAATCTGATTGCTGAAGGCCGACACCACCCCCGTCGGCAAAAGGCAATACAAGGCAGCGGGTGCCCATACGCCCGCTGCCGCTTTCGTTTTTCACACGGGTTTCAAAACCCAAAAATATTTTCCATAGTGGCATGATGAAGATTCTTGTAATCGAAGACGACCGCGACAGCGCTCAATATCTTGCCAAGGCTTTGGGCGAGACTGGA
>JANPBE010000651.1:0-3921 GCA_031430295.1 Phyllobacterium sp. | reverse complement strand
CAAATCTTCGACACCATTCTTTGCAAACTTTAAGAAGCCATAAGGCGAGGGATAAGAGTAAGTTTCGTGCAATTGAGCTTTGATATTGCCCACGAAATCCAGCAAAATTATATCGGCGCTTCGGCGACCAATCTTCAAACCAATAGAGTATGCGCCTTCCGGATTAAGTGACATGGGCACAGAGGGTTGGCCGACTTTGCCGCGAATGGGTTCGCCGCGAAGCAGCAGCCCATCTGTCTCAAGCGCGCGCATGATGACAGATATAGTTTGGGCGGAAAGGCCTGTTGAGCGCGCTATGTCCACCTTCGCCAAGCGACCATGACGGCGCACGAGTGAAAGCACTAAACGTTCATTATAGGCGCGAACAGCCGTCTGGTTGGAGCCACGCACTCCCCCCACGTTCGACAGTTCTCCAGATTCAGCCTCAATACGCATCGCCGCGCTACATCCTCCCAGACGCCCGTACTCCGGGTCGCGATAATTCTACACCATGTCGCATATAATTAATAAATCAAGTGGATTTATTTATTGACAAGCGAAAAGATTCAGTGTTGGTTTAAGAGGAAGTCGTCACTTGCCCTTGCGTAAAGCAACTTGTTTCGATCTTCTTGGAAAGTGTAGCCGCCCTCGCGACGCATCGTCCGGGGGCTTGTTCTGGGAGGAACACAATGAAGTCTTTTCTTAAAACTGCTCTTTTGAGCGTATCGGTTCTTGGCTTTGCAACTGCTGCACATGCTGCAGGTGGCGCATGCCTTATCACTAAGAACAACACCAATCCTTTCTTCGTAAAGATGAAGGAAGGCGCTGAAGCCAAGGCCAAAGAAATGGGCATGGAATTTCAAGCGTTCGCTGGTGAAAAAGATGGCGATGCTGCACCGCAGATCACTGCTATCGAAAACTGTGTTGCTGCTGGTGCCAAAGGTATCTTGATCACTGCATCCAACGATTCAGTTGTTCCAGCCCTTAAGGCTGCTCGCGCTGCAGGCATCTTGGTGGTCGCTCTTGATACACCATTGGCTGATGCTGAAGCTCAAGACATGACATTTGCAACCGATAACTTCGAAGCTGGCCTTTTGATCGGTCAGTGGGCGAAGGCTCAGCTTGGCGATGCTGCCAAAGATGCTAAGATTGCTATGCTCGACATTAACAAAGATAACATCTCCGTTGACGTTGCTCGTGACACTGGCTTCCTGAAGGGCTTCGGCATCGAAGTTCCTGATTTGAAAATCATGGGTTCTGAAAAGGACGCACGCGTTATCGGTCATGAATCTTCAGGTGCAAACCCAGAAGGTGGTCAGAAGTCCATGGAAACTTTGCTTGCCAAGGAACCAGGCATCAACGTTGTTTACACAATCAACGAACCAGCTGCTGAAGGTGCATATGCTGCGTTGAAGGCTGCTGGCAAAGAAAAGCAAGCTCTCATCGTTTCAGTTGATGGCGGCTGCCCAGGCATTGCATCCGTTGCTTCCGGTGTTATCGGCGCAACTTCCCAGCAGTACCCATTGTTGATGGCATCCAAGGGCATCGAAGCCATTGCAGCTTTCGCTAAGGACGGCACAAAGCCAGCAGCTTCCGAAGGCCTATCTTTCTTTAACACAGGTGTGAACCTTGTTACTGACAAGCCAGCTGAAGGCGTCAAGTCAATCGACTCCAAGGAAGGCACAGCTAAGTGCTGGGGCTAAAATTTATCTAAGTCTATCTTGACGGCGCAAAGGGCGACACTACAGTCGCCCTTTGTGTATCTATGCCATGATACACTGATGCCTTGGGAGAGGCAAAACTCAAACGTGGAGGGGTTAAAGGGCCATGAGCGAAACGACCGCACCGACCAAAACCATTTCAGATTTCGAAGCCAAGTTGAATGAAGCCGACAAGGCTGTAGCTAGCTTTCAAACTGATGATAACTCACTAATTTCCAAAGCCCGCTCCTTTTTGCGCGGCAACCCTACAGCCATTCCGGCGATTATCCTTCTCGCAAGCATCTTGGCATTTGGCTTGGTAGCCAACAATTTCATGTCAACGGGCACACTATCGCTTATTCTAAAGCAGGTAACCGTGACTGGTATTGTGGCGATTGCACAGACAATCGTTATTTTGACCGCCGGTATTGATCTATCTGTTGGCGCTATGCTGGTAATTTCGGCCATGGTTATGGGACGTCTTGCCATTTTGGCCGATTTGTCACTGTTTATTGCCATTCCCATTGGTGTGCTCACTGGCGCCTTCATGGGATTTATCAATGGCGTACTCGTGACCAAAGCCCGCATTCCTCCGTTCATTGTGACGCTTGGAACACTTTACATCTATAATTCCCTCAAACTTTGGTACACCGGCTCGGAATCAATTCGTAACGCCGACCTTGTTGAAAAAGCACCCGGCCTTCTTTGGTTTGGTAATGGATTTAACTTAGGCGGAGCGGTATTCATTTACGGCAGTATTGCTCTCATCATTATGGCAGTTATTGCGTGGTATATGCTCAATCGCACCGCATGGGGACGCCATGTGCATGCACTGGGTGATGACCAAGACGCAGCAATGCTTTCAGGCATTCGTATCGATAAGACACTGATCTCTGTCTATTCGCTTGCTGGCGCCATCTGTGGCTTTGGTGCGTGGATCGCTATCGGACGTGTACAATCCATCTCACCGATCGCCTTTGAAACGGTCAATCTTGACTCAATCACCGCTGTGGTGATTGGCGGTACGTCTTTGTTTGGCGGGCGCGCTTCAATTGCTGGCTCGGTACTGGGAGCGATTATCGTTGGTGTGTTTAATACCGGTCTTTCTTTGGCGGGTGTTGATAGCTACTGGCAATTGTTTGCCTCAGGCTGCTTGGTAATTATCGCTGTTGCACTTGATCAATGGCTACGGAGGGCATCGCAATGAGTGACGTACAACCAATTCTCAAAGCACGCGGACTAATGAAGCGCTATGGCAATGTTGTTGCCCTCAACAGCGCGGATTTCGATCTTTATCCGGGTGAAGTTTTGGGCGTGATCGGCGATAATGGCGCGGGTAAATCGTCCCTGATTAAGGCGATTTCCGGCGCGGTAACACCCGATCACGGCACGATTGAGCTGGAAGGAAAGCCAGTTCATTTCCGTGGACCGGAAGATGGCCGTAATGCGGGCATTGAAACGGTGTATCAGAACTTGGCTTTGTCACCGGCGCTATCGATTGCCGACAACATGTTCCTTGGCCGCGAAATACGTAAAACCGGCATTTTGGGCGATGTGTTTCGCATGATGGATCGTAATGCGATGCAAAAGATCGCCCGTGATAAGCTCACCGAGCTTGGTTTGATGACCATTCAAAACATCAATCAGGCTGTTGAGACGCTATCCGGCGGTCAGCGTCAGGGTGTTGCGGTGGCGCGTGCGGCGGCATTTGGCTCCAAAGTGGTCATCATGGACGAGCCCACAGCGGCGCTTGGCGTGAAAGAGTCGCGCCGGGTTCTTGAATTGATTCAAGATGTTAGAAGCCGTGGTATGCCGATTGTGCTCATCTCGCACAACATGCCGCATGTGTTTGAAGTGGCAGACCGGATTCACATCCACCGTCTTGGCCGCCGTCTCTGTGTTATTCGGCCGAAGGACTATTCCATGTCCGATGCCGTGGCCTTTATGACGGGCGCGAAAGAGCCACCAGCGGAGGCTTTTGCGGGCAATTGAGTGCAGTGAATAAAGACAAAACAAACGGACCGGCGGTGGAAACCATCGCCGGTCTTTGTGATTTAATCGTGAAAAACGCTGTAAATTCAAAGCGTTACATGGTTGCCTTTGCAGGCCCGCCTGCCAGCGGCAAGTCCACGGTGGCCGAACATGTGGCGGACGCTCTTAAAGCGCGCGGTGAAAGCGCCACCGTTGTTCCGATGGACGGATTTCATTATGATGATGCGGTTTTAGACCGTTTGGGCCTGCG
>JANPBE010000650.1:0-1177 GCA_031430295.1 Phyllobacterium sp. | reverse complement strand
CAACAACGCGGTCATGGGCGATTCATGGGGTCTCGAAACCCCGCTCTGGTTCGCGGCGACGGGGACCGAGGCCAAGGACATCGTCTCCTTCCACCGCTCGAATGATTTTGGCCCTATCGGCGAAGAAGTACGCCAAACTCGTAGCAGCGTCGGCGTCACCGAAACCTCAAACTTCGCCAAGTATGAAGTGACAGGCGATGGCTGTGAGGCCTTCCTCAACTATCTCATGACCAACACAATGCCCAAGACAGGCCGCATCGTTTTGACTCCGATGCTCAATGAAAACGGCAAGATCATTGGCGACTTTACGATAGCCAAGCTGGCAGACTCCAAGTTCATGATTTGGGGCTCCATCGCGGCGCAGAAATACCATATGCGCTGGTTTGAAAAGCATCTGCCGAAAGACGGCTCGGTCAATATCCGCCGCTTCGGCATCAATCTGGTTGGCTTGTCCATTGTCGGGCCGAACAGCCGTAAGGTGTTGCAAAAGCTCACAGATTCCAACTGCGCCAACGAAGCGTTCAAGTTTATGGACATCCGCCAGATACACGTGAACGGCGCGCCCGCCATCGTCAACCGCCTCACTTACGCTGGCGATCTTGGCTATGAATTATGGATGGAGCCTGCCTATCAGCGAAAAATCTATGAAGGCATCAAGGCCACAGGCGCAGAATTTGGCATCGTCGATTTCGGTATGCGCGCGCTTCTCTCAATGCGTCTGGAAAAGAATTTCCCGACTTGGTTCCGCGAACTCAGGCCCATCTACAACATCTTTGAAGGCGGCATGGAACGCTGGATGAAGCTATCGAAAAACGATTTCATCGGCCGCGCCGCAGCCGCCAAGCAACTCGAAGAAGGCGGCGGCAAGTTGCGCCGCGTGTCCTTCGTGGTCGATGCGCTGGATGCAGACGTGATGGGCGACGAACCAATCTGGGCCAAGACATCAACTGGCTACGGCACAGTAGATACACCCCACGGCTACGGCGCCCCGCGCTTTGACCACACCGGAAAATCCACCCCGCGCAGCCCCGACACAGGCATAGAACGCGACGGCTGGCGCGTGATAGGCTGGGTAACATCAGGCGGCTACGGCCACTTTGTCGAGAAAAGCATGGCGCAGGGCTATGTGCCAAAAGAACTGGCACAGGACGAAAGCGAAGGCCTGTTCGAGATTGAG
>JANPBE010000649.1:0-1595 GCA_031430295.1 Phyllobacterium sp. | reverse complement strand
GGCACAGAAATCTCCACCCGCCCGTTCCAGCTAGTCACAGGCCGCTCATGGCGCGGCTCTGCGTTCGGCGGCGCGCGCGGGCGCACCGATGTGCCGAAAATTGTGGACTGGTACATGGAAGGCAAGATCAACATTGATGATCTCATCACCCATGTCATGCCGCTGGAAGAAGTCAACACGGCGTTTGATTTGATGCACGAAGGCAAGTCTATTCGCTCCGTTATCAAGTTCTGATATGACCATTGTGAGTGCGCCAACGGCGGCGAAATCAAACCTGCTGGGCATCTCCTACATGGTGCTCAGCGCCGGATCATTCGTGCTCAATGACAGCCTGATGAAGAGCGTCATTCGTGATTTGCCGCCGTTTGAAGTGCTGTTTATTCGCAGCATTTTCGCCAGCCTGTGGCTCATAGGTCTGCTGACAATAATGGGCAATTTGCGTGATTTACCCAAAGCCTTCAACCGCTTCGTGGTCTCGCGCGGCGTCATGGAAATCGGCTCGGTGCTCACCTTCGTGCTGGCGCTGGCCCACGCCGCACAGGCCGATATTATGGCGATTTATCAAACCACGCCGCTGCTCATTATCCTCGGCATGAGCCTGCTTTATGGGCAGGCAATTGGCCGTGTGCGTTTGGCGCTGGTGCTATTAGGCTTTGCAGGCGCGATAGCTGTCGCCCAGCCCGGCAGCAGTGGCGCCTCGCCCTATGTGTTGTTAGCGTTCATCACCGCGCTGTTCTCCGCAATGCGCGACCTATTCGGCCGCCGCATTCCAGATAGCACGCCCGTGCTGGTTTCCACCTTTGTGACGACGATTTTGGTGATGTGCGGCGCGCTCATTTCCAACAGGCTTTTTGAAAGCTGGGTCTCGCCCACATCAACCCAATTAATGATGCTGGTAGGCGCAGGGTTTTTGGTCAATCTCGGCCACGTCTTCACATTCCAAGCCTTCAAAAAAGCCGAAGCCCAAGCCGTCGCGCCATTCTATTATGCCTTCATGGTGTGGGGCATCATCATGGGCTATCTGTTCTTCGGCGATATTCCGAACGCCTTGGCCATGGCCGGAATGGCGCTCATCCTCGTCAGCGGTCTGGCCATCGTTTTCATGGAACAGCGCAACAGGCCGCTTGAGCCTGGCATATAAATGGTCGAGCTCGCCTTTGCCTTCACAGCCACCCTGTGGGAATATCAAGGCAAAGGCGCATGGCATTTCATCACTGTTCCAGCAGATATTTCTGCCATCATAAAAATGCTGACACAGCGGAATGGTTTTGGCTCCGTGCGGGTTAATGCGCGGATTAGTAAGACTGGTTGGAAGACGTCCCTGTTTCCTGATGCGAAATCTGGGTGCTATTTTTTGCCGGTGAAAGCTGATGTGCGGAAGGTTGTGAAAGTGGTTGATGGAGATGAGGTGCTAGTGGAGATTGATGTGGATGTTGGTGGGTAACTGACAGGCCATCTATCGACTCTAGCATTTATGGATTTGCCCCCTCTGGCCGTCATTCCGGCCAAGCGCAGCGCCGAGCCGTAATCCAGAGTCGTGAAGGTGGTGATTTGGGTGCAAAAGAAAAACGGCCGTTTGAGACAATACTTCGTTC